>JACDDJ010000548.1:3407-3775 GCA_013817065.1 Acidobacteriota bacterium | reverse complement strand
GCCCGACGGTCGCATAGAGGCGACCGACCTCGTCACGTTGGGGGCTGGGCCGACCACTCAGGCACACCACGTGCTGCGGTTCTCTCGGCTCTGGCCCCAGAATCCTGCCTGCATCGGTCGTTCTGGGGCGTCGGCTGGCTGGGGCACGTGGGCAGCGAAGCCCCCGCTTCGTCGGCCCTGCCGCTGCGGCCCCGATCGCCGTCAGCGGGGCCGGTAGAAGGCGCCCAGGATGACGCCGTAGACGAGGTGGGCGAGAACCACCGAGATCGGGGTTCGCTTGCCGTAATTCAGGGCAAGGACGCCTGGGGGCTCCAGCTGCCGCGTCGGCGTGGGACCTCGCTGCTCACTGGCCATGCGCGGGTGTAGGC
>JACDDJ010000548.1:0-3397 GCA_013817065.1 Acidobacteriota bacterium | reverse complement strand
GGTAGGATCGGCATGCCCACGAGCAGCACGAACAGCGCGTGCACCAGACCAATGAGTGCCCCCAGCCACCAAGTCGCCCGTCGCCAACTCCGGAAAACGGCAGCGTAGATCGTCGCGAAGAGCCAGCCATTGATCACGTGCATCCCAAAACCGATCACCTTGGCCCGGTCCCGGTCTGATGTGGCCATGGTGCCTAGCATGAACGGGATGTTCATTCGGGTGAGCCCAAGCGCCTGGCTCCCCGCCAGCACGCTCGTCAAGACGACGGTGCCGACGAACCCCCAGAGCGTGATGCTGCCCTTGTTCATCATCAAGTCTCCATAGTGCTGAACATGGCTCCGCATTCGTTCAGCGTGAGCGCCGCGTTGATCAAGCCAACGTGGGTGAACGCCTGAGGGAAATTCCCGAGCGCGGCCCCCGTCTCCGGGTCGATCTCCTCGCCGAGGAGCCCGACGTCACTGGCGCAAGCGAGGAGTCGTTCGAAGGCTTCGGTAGCCCCTTCCACATCACCGCCCTTCGCCCGGCACTCGACGGCCCAGAAGCTGCAGATGCCGAAGGGCCCCTCGCCGGGTGGTAGCCCGTCATCTGTCTGATAGCGATAGACGAGGCCATCACGAGCCAAGCGCTCATGAACGCGCTGGCAGGTCGCACGCATCCGCGGGTGAGTACCCTTGAGGTAACCATAAAGCGGCAGCGTGAGCAGGCTTGCATCCAGATCGTCGCCGTCGAACAGGCGGGTATAGCTGTCGATGTGCGGGTTATATCCTCGCGTCTCGATCGCGGTTCGAATCGCGTCCCGTTCGGACCGAAACCGATCGCCGTCGATCCAAAGTCGGCCGGTGTCATGCAGGGTGATCAGCCGGTCCAGCGCGACCCAGCAGAGCACCTTCGAATGGGTGTGATGAAAGCGGCCGGCACGGCCTTCCCAAATTCCCTCGTCCGGTTCACGCCAGCGCTGGCAGACCGTCTCCCCGAGCCCGCTCAGCATGCGCGCCGTGTCCCGATCGAAGTGCCCGCCACGGGCAGCGAAGCGCGTCACCGCGTCAATCACCTCACCGTAGACATCGAGCTGCAGCTGACCGTACGCATCGTTGCCGACGCGGACGGGCCGCGAGTTGGCGTACCCCGATAGGTGCAGCAGCTCCGACTCGGGCAGCTGCGCTTCTCCGAAGACATCGTAGAGCACATGCATCTCGGGCCATGTCAGGCGCGTGGCATGGAGGATCCAGCTCAGGTATGCCTCAGCTTCCTCCACGTAGCCGAGGTCGAAAAGCGCGCGCAGCGTGAGCGACGCGTCCCGCAGCCAGCAGTAGCGGTAGTCCCAATTGCGCACACCACCAATCTCCTCGGGGAGTGACGTCGTGGGGGCCGCGACGACTGCGCCGGACGGGGCGTAGGTCATCAGCTTGAGGGCGAGGGCACTGCGCACGACCGCGTCACGATAGGGTCCCTCGTAGGTGCAGCGATGCGCCCAGTCTCGCCACCAGCGGACCGACCGCGCAATCCTGTCTCGCGCCGCACTCTCGAGCAGCGGGATCACCGCCGGCCCATCGGCGCTGTAGACAAGTGACAGGTGCTTGTGCTCTCCGACGGAGATCGTTGTGGCACCGACTGCGCCGCGATGATCCGGAGTCAGTTGCAGCGGCAGATCACTGCGGAGGATGAGCGCGCCACCGCTGACTTCGCACCAGAGTCCGAATGTGCCCCGCGAGGTAAGGTCTGAATGCGTCCGTCCGTAGTCTGGGCGCGGCGTGTAGACGACCCCCACCTCGACCTGGCCAGCAAGGCCCTCAACTTCCCGCAAGACCTCATGCTCAGGTATCAGCGCCGTGCGCTTGTCCTCCTCGCTGGCCACAGGCATCAGATCACGCAGAGCAACCATGCCGCTCGCCGTGTGGAAGACGGTCTCGAGCACGTTCGTATCCGGCAGATAGCGGCGCTCACTTCGGAATGCGCCCGTCGGGCGCACCTGGAAGCGCCCGCCACGCGCGGTATCGAGGAGCGCCGCAAAGACTGATGGGCTGTCGAACCGTGGCCAGCACAGCCAGTCGAGTGAGCCGTCTCGGGAAACGAGCGCCGCGCTGCGGCCATCACCGATGAGGGCGTAGTCGCCGATCGGCGGATACGGGACGGTGCCTGGCACGACGGATATCAGGCGGCTCGGAATCATGTGCTTGTGGCTGGCGGCATTACGAACGACGACCGGCTAACCTGAGTGCCACTATACTTCCCAGCCCAATCGCGGCGGCGACCGCTGGCGCGCGCGGCCGCACACGCATCTGGAGGTCCGCCCCCCGTTCCCGCGCGCGGTATGGGCCGTGCGCCCCGGGGTCGCCTGGTAGCGGCTGGAACAGGATGTCCCGCCCGTGCTGATCGTTCGACTCGTTTCCCATTTGCGTCTCGAATCCCTTCCTAGCGAGGTACTGATCCAGCAGGGCCGGGGCAAGCTTTTGCCCCCAGACGGCCTGGACGGTCGGGAGCCCAACCAGCATCTCGCGCGGCCTGTGGTCGACCGCCCAGACGATGATGTCTGCGACGGACTCCGGGGTGAACATGGGTGGCATCGGCTGCGCCTGCTGGGGCAGCTTGTTGCGCTGGCGAACCGCTTGCGGCGTGTTTACGGCCGGAAGCTGCAGCATGCAGAGCCGAACCCCGCTGTTATCGTGGATGAGCTCGGTTCGCAGCGAGTCAGTGAACCCCCGTACGGCGGCTTTCGCCGCGCAGTAGGCACTCTGCAGCGGGATCGAACGGTAGGCCAGAGCCGAGCCGATCTGGATGATCGTTCCCTCGTCGCGCGGGGACATCCGTCGCAGAGCGGCGAGCGTGCCATGCACGTAGCCGAGGTACGTCACCTCCATCACGCGGCGGTACTCCTCTGCCGTCGTCTGTGCCACCGGTGCGAACACCGTGGCCATCGCGTTGTTGACCCAGACATCGATGCGGCCCCAGCGCTCTTCGACCGCGGCGGCCGCCCGCTCCACCGCCTCGGCGTCGGCCACCTCCAACGGCAGCACCAGGGCTTCGCCGCCCAACCGGTACACCTCGTTGGCGGTAGCCGTGAGTGCCTCCTTGTTCCGCGCAATCAGACCCAGTTTGGCCCCTCGCCCGGCCAACGTCCGGACGAGAGCGCGTCCAACGCCCGACGATGCGCCGGTGACCACGACGACCTTGGGATTACTCGGCCCATTCACTCCCAGTCTCCATGGATCCTGTTGCACTCGCGACTCCTCGCTTCCCGCAACGTCCGCTGTGAAGCCGAGGACCGATCCGTACGGTAAAAGCGGCTCCGAGGCGAATCGGTGGACGAGCTCCTTGTAGGCCGTGGCGACGGGCCGGGGCCGACGCCCGAGATCGTATAGCCCGAGCGGGTTGAACACGCCGCGCTGGAGCACGAGTG
>JACDDJ010000547.1 GCA_013817065.1 Acidobacteriota bacterium | reverse complement strand
CCGTCATGCAGAGCCTGACCATGGGGGGCGCGCTCGAGGGCGTCGAGGGGTTCATCCCGTTCGAAGTCAGCGTCACGAACGCCGATCTGATCATGAAGGACGGCAACAGCCTCGAACACGTGGGCGTGGCGCCCGACGAACTCGTCGTGCCGACGGGAGCCGATCTCGCGGCCGGGCGCGATCCGGTTCTGGCCCGGGCCGTCGCCGTCCTTGGCGGCACGCTCGACCCGGCGACGGCCGGCCGGCTGTTCCCGGTCATCTGGAAATAAAGTGCGCGAAAGAGGATCATCGGTTCCGCGGAACCTTCGGTCACCGCAACCGTAAGTAATAGCGCCAGCCTGCACGACCCCCGGAGGTCACGTGTCCTTTCCATCGCGTCTCGCGAGTGCGCTTGCCCTTGCGCTCCTCATCCTTGTACCGGCTCTTTCGAGCTACGCCCAATCCCCGCCCGACAAGGCTCCGTCGAGCGAGCTGGATCAGTTCATGGAGCGTGTGCTGGCGCGGCGCGACGTCAACAAGAAGGTCCTGAACGACTACATCCTCGATGAGCGCGAGACGTTCCACATTCTCGGGCCCGGGCGGTTCCCGCTGCACCGCACCAACCGGGAATACACCTGGTTCGTCCGCGACGGCATGCACGTCCGCAGCCCGCTGAAGTTCGACGGCGTGCCGGTGCCGGAGTCCGGGCGCGTCGAGTATGAGGACCGCTGGGTCCGCCGCGAGAAGGCGCGACAGGAGCGCAAGGCCAAAGGCGAGAAGGAAACGAAGGACGTCACCATCAGCGGCGAGGGGATCTCCACCAACGTCGTCCCCACCGAGCCCCGGTTCGTCTCCGAGGCGTACTTCATGGACTTCAAGTTCGAACCCGGCAACTACTACCTCGCCGGCCGGGAGCAGCTCGAGGGGCAGCAGGTTCTCAAGATCGAGTACTACCCCACCGACATGTTCAAAGACGACGACACGCCGGAGGATCGCAGGAAGGATCGCGACCAGAAGGCAGAGGACGAGATCTCGCGGAAGATGAACAAGACCGCGCTCGTCACGCTGTGGGTGGACCCGACCGACCACCAGATCGTGAAGTACACGTTCGACAACGTGTGGCTCGACTTCCTCCCGGCGGCGTGGCTGGTCCGGGTCGACAGCATGCGGGCGTCGATGACAATGTTCCAGCCTTTCACCGGCGTGTGGTTGCCGAAGGGAATGGAGATTTCCGCGGCCGTGACCCTCGCCAACGGGTCCTTCGAGGCTGGCTACAACCGCGGCTTCAGCGATTACCGCCAGGCCGACGTCAAGTCGAAGATCCGCATCCCCAAGCTCGCCGTGAAAACGGGGACACTCAACTTAACGCTAACTGGTGACATTGAAGGGTTTGCGGAAGGCGAGTCCGGCCACCTGCCCGAGTCCGTCCATGCCGCCGAGAACCCTGATCGATGGGCGCCCGAGAGTGCACACGATGCCGCCGAGCCCCTTCCTTTTCATGCACTTAGCGTTAAGTTGAGTGTCCCCGTTTTTCAGGAGGTGGTCCGCGAGATTCGGATCCACGGAAACGCCGCGGTGCCGGACGCCGAGGTGCTGAAGATCGCTGGCATCGCGGTGGGCGCCGCGGTGGACGAGACGACGCTGGACGCGATCAAGCGCCGCCTGCAGGACAGCGGATACTTCTCGACGATCGACATCCGCAAGCGCTATCGGTCGCTCACCGACGTCAGCGACGTCGCCCTCGTCCTCGTCGTCCACGAGAAAACGGCGGTGGGGACGACCGCGTCCGGCGCAATCGAGCGGCCGCTCTTGAAGCGGATCACGAGCCGCGTCATGTTCCTGCCGATCCTCAGCTACGCGGACGGCTACGGTCTCACCTACGGTGCACGCTTCAGCACCGTGGACCTGTTCGGTGCCGGCGAGCGCCTGTCCGTTCCGATGTCGTGGGGCGGCACACGCCGCCTTGCGCTCGAAGGTGAACGCACGTTCAAACGCGGTCCGTTCACCAGGATCCTCGGCAGCGCCACGCTCCGGCAGCACGAGAACCCCGGCTTCGTGCTCGAGGACGATGACGACGACTCGACGACCGATCGACGGACCGAACTGAAGGGCCGCGCCGAACGCAGCTTCGGACGTTTTCTTTTCACCGGTGTTGAGACGACGCGCGCCTCGGTGGACTTCGGCGACTTCGACACGGAGCAGCAGTGGACGCTTGGCGCCGACGCCGCGCTCGACACCCGCGGGAATCCGAACTTCCCATCCAACGCCATCTACGTTGGCGGAAGCTGGAACGCGCTGCATCTCGACGGCGTGGAGGCGACGAACCGCTACATCCTGGACGGGCGCGGCTATCTTCGACTGATCAAACAGCCGGTGCTCGCCGGACGCGCGCTCTATCTGAACGCTGATGGGCCATTGCCGCCGCATGAGCGCTACCTGGTTGGCGGCAGCGATACGCTTCGCGGCTTCCGCACCGGTGCACTCAATGGCACGCGGTTCCTGGTGACCTCCGCCGAACTGCGCGTGCCGATCACGTCGGTGATCTCCGGCGCCACGCTTGGCGTCACCGTGTTCTACGACGCAGTCAACAAGCTGCGTGTCGAAGGCGAACTGAACGACGATCCCGGCTGGCGGCGCAGCGCCGGCGCCGGACTGTTTCTGATCGCCTCGATCGTCACACTGAATCTGGACGTCGCGCACGGTCTGAAGGGAGAAGGAGGAACCCGGGTCCACTTCTCCAGCGGGTTCGCCTTCTAAACGTGCGACGTGCTCATCCCAACATGTTCTTTGCGACGAACCACACGTTGGCGGGACGTTCCGCCAGGCGGCGCATGTACCAGGGGAACCAGTACTCGCCGTAGCTGATGAGGACGCGCAGGCGCTTGCCTTCCTTCGCCATCCGCACCTGTTGTCCGCGCTGGATGCCGTAGAGCATCGCGAACTCGTAGGCAGAGGACGGAACGGTGTTCGCCTTGATCCACGCAGTCAAGCGCTCCACGAGCGCCATGTCGTGGGTCGCGATGTGCAGCAGGCAGCCGGCGGCGATCGCGTCCGGCTGCAGCAGCCGGACGCACAATTTGAAGAAGTTCTCATCGACGTCCGACTTCTTCGGATACGCAATGTCCGGCGGCTCGAGATACGCGCCCTTCACGATCCGGATCAAGCCGCCGATCGGGATCAGCGACTCGACGTCCTTCTGCGTGCGGAACAGATAGGCCTGGATCGCAATGCCGATCCGATTCGACCTGGCGCGGCCGTAGCGATAGACCTCCAGGGTTGGATCGACATACGGCGAGCCCTCCATGTCGATCCACAGCAGGTTGTTGCGCCCCTCGGTGCGTTCCAGCAGGCGATCGAGGTTGCGGCGGCACAACTCCGGATCCTGGTCCAACCCAAGTTGCGTCGGTTTCACGGAGATCTGCGCGTCGAGCCCCGCGGCCGCGACCTTGTCGAGCACCTGCAGGTAGTGCTGCGTCACTTCCTCCGCCTCTTCGACGCGCGTGATGTTCTCGCCGAGGCGCGTCAGGATGGTGTTGATACCCAGGGCCTGCTGCTCCTTCGCCGCCCGGAGTGCATCCTCGATCTTTTCGCCAGGCATGAAGGCGGAGACGGCGCGCCGCACGAAGGCCGCCTTGGTCGCCCGCTCGCGCAGCCAGGCGTTGGTCGACCCGGCCAGCAGCGCTTTTCGCATCACAGACACTAGAGAACGCTCCGAATCTGGCCGCCGTCGACCTGCACGGTTGCACCGGTCATGTATGACGCGGCATCCGAGAGCAGGAACGCACCGACGCGTCCGAAC
>JACDDJ010000546.1 GCA_013817065.1 Acidobacteriota bacterium | reverse complement strand
CCGGTAAGCCGTGTGCGGGAAATCCGCACGCACGGTTTGAACGGGGGTCTTACCCACATCCGGCTGGGCAACCAGACCGGAGACAGTAGGATCTACCAATGGAACTGGCGGTAGAAACACGCGGGCTCAGTCGAAGTTTCGGAAGTTTTCGAGCCGTGGACGGCATCGACCTCGCCGTTCCGGCGGGTAGTTTCTACGGCTTTCTCGGACCCAACGGCGCCGGCAAATCCACGACGATCAAGTGCCTGACCGGACTATTGAGGCCCGACGGCGGGTCGATGCGGATCCTCGGCATCGATCCGGTCGCTGATCCCGTGGCCGTGAAGAAGCGAGTCGGGGTCGTGCCCGAGGACCTCGCATTGTTCGATCGCCTCACCGGCGAAGAGACATTGCTGTTCGTCGGCCAGATCCACGGCCTCGACGTGTCGACCGCCCGAGCTCGATCGCGGGACCTGCTGACGTTGATGGACCTCACGGCTGCCGGCACGACGCTCGTCACCGACTACTCTCACGGCATGCGAAAGAAGCTGTCGCTCGCCGCCGCATTGCTGCCGGCGCCGAAGCTCCTCTTTCTCGATGAGCCCTTCGAGGGCATCGACGCCGTCGCCTCGCGGCAGATCAAGGACCTCATGCAGTCGTTCGTTTCGCGCGGCGGCACGATCTTCCTGACGTCTCACATCCTCGAAATCGTGGAGCGGCTCTCGACCCATATCGGCGTGATCGCGCGCGGCAAGCTCGTCGCACAGGGCCCCATCGGTGACCTCCGCACCGGCAACGGCGGCAACGGCACCCTCGAAGAGATCTTCATCAATCTCGTTGGCGGTGAGACGGCCCCGAGCACATCGCTCGACTGGATCTAAGCATGTTCAGGATGCTCAAGGCGTTTGCCTGGATGCGCTGGCGCATGCTCGCCAATGCGATCGAGCACAGCGGTTCGCGCGACACGCTTCAGCGGCTCTCGATCGCGATGGAGAACCTGGGCCCGATCATTGCCGCGGTCCTGCTGATCCCGTCAGCGCTCATCCTATTCGGGCTGGGCGCCACCGGCGGTCACATGATCGCCGGCGGCGCGGTCGACGCGATGCCGTTCAGGGTGACGCGGTTCCTGCTCCTCCTCGTCCCGATCCTCGTCATCGTCGGACCACTCCTAATGCCGGCGGCTGACAGGACGAATCCCGTGCGTTTGCTCCTGCTGCCGATCCCGCGCCACACGCTCTACATCGCGCAATCGTCCGCCGCCTTCGGTGATCCGTGGACGATGCTGATGGTGCCGCTGATTATCGGCGTGCCGATCGGCCTCGCGATCGCAGGCGCGATCGTCCCCGCCGCGGTCGCATCGGCCGGCGCGATCCTGTTCGTACTCGCGATCGTCGGTCTGTCGTCGCTCGCGACGAGCATCATGCACCTCGTGGCGCGTGATCGCCGCCGTGGCGAGCTCATCGCGCTCATCTTCATCATCGTCCTGCCACTGGTCGGGTTCATCCCTGGCTTGATGGCCGGCGGATCCAAACGAAAGTCGGGAGAGCCGCGTCAACCGCTGCTGCCGGCGTGGACGGAGACCTACGCATCCCGTGCGCTGGGCCTGCATCCTGCGCAGATGTTCACGACCGGAACACAAGCCGCGATCACGGGACAGATCCCGGCCGCGGTTTGGTCATTGGCCGGGCTGGGTGGGGTGACGACCGTCCTCCATGGCCTGGGGCTGCTGACCTTTCTGAAGGTCCTCAACTCACCCGGATCGACTGGCGCGAGGCGCAACGCGCCGATGTCCACGCTCTGGACGCGCCGGATACCGGGGCTCAGCGAGGGCGCCTCGGCGGTCGCGCTCGCTCAACTGCGCCTGGCGATGCGGACACCGCGTGGCCGGTCCATCATGCTGTCGCCGCTGGCGATGCTGCTGATCTTCGGCGTCATGATGTACCGAGGGGCCGGCACGGTGGACTTCGGACCGTTCCAGTTCGGGAGTGGTCTCGGGCTGGCGACCTTCGCGGCTGCGATCTGCATGCTGTCGATCCTGCCGATTGCCATGAATCAATTCGCCGTCGACGGTGCGGGCCTGACGATGACGCTGCTTTCACCGTTGACGGACGCTGACCTGCTCGCCGGCAAGGCCGCCGGCAACGCGTTGATCCAGCTGCTGCCGCTCGTTGTTGCGGTCGGCGTCACCTTGATCGCATTCCCTGCCGGCTCGCGAGCTCTCTGGGCAACCCTTCCACTTGCATTACTGGCGATCCACTTCATCGTGTCCCCGCTCGCGGCGATCTACTCCGCGCTGTTTCCGCGCGAGGTGAACATGAACAGCATCGGCCGGGGCAGCAACGCCCATGGCGCCGCCGGACTCCTCGGCATGTTGTCGTTCGTTGCCGCAGGTGTGCCGCCTGTCCTCATCACATTGCTTGCGGTCAAAGGGCTCGACCGCCCGGGTCTCGCGCCGGTGATGATGGCGGCCTGGTGTGTCATCGCGTATGTCATCGGCCGAGTTCTCGTCAAACCGGCGCGGCGCGTCTTCAAGGCGCGGCGAGAGAGCCTGGTGATGCTCGGGTAAGCGCCCAAGCAGCAGTTCACACCGCCGGTCGACGAAGAGGCGCGGCGAATCGCCGCGATCCGCTCGGTGGCGTGACGACTCAGCGATCGAACGTCCCGTCCGTCCACCACCACATCCCCAGCGCACTCGCCAGCAGGCCCATGGCGGCAACGTAGGTCGCCATTGACGGCGCCGCCTTCTCCACCGCCGCCGCACCGACGAGCGCAAAAGCGTCGGCGAGCGTTGCCGCTCCCACAACCACCATCTCCACGTTGAACATCCCTGCCACTCCGACCAGGACAAGCAATGCGGCTACGACCATCGCGGCGTTGAAGACGTGATCGACGCGCTTTTCACTCTGCCAGTTCTGGCGCCGGATCCGGCTCTGAACGGCGGCGGTGAAACGCGGCGGCGCTTCGGGGGCGGCCCATGACGTGAGGAAGGTCTCGATCCGCTTCGCGTCCGCAAGCGCCGAGGCGCACCGCGGGCACGTTTCCAGGTGCGCACGGGCCGCTCCATCCGGCTGCTGGTCGCCGGCGGCGAACCCTTCCACCCGGTCGATGACGTCGCGGCACGTCATGACATCAGCTCCCGCAACTGCCGCTTGGCGCGGAACAGATGCGTTTTCACCGTGCCGAGGGGGATATTGAGCGACTCGGCGAGCGCTTCGTACTGGACGCCCTTCAGGTAGTGCGCGGCGATCAGGAATCGGTAATTCTCGGGCAACTTCGCCATCGCCTTCTCGATCCGGTCGCGGAGCTCGAGGTCCGCGAACGCTCCGTCGGCCGAGGCAGGCTCCGCCACGTCGCTGCTGGATGTCATCGGACGGCGACCGCTGCGCGCCTGCACGCATACATTCGCGACGATCCGGTAGATCCAGGTAGAGAGCCGCGCCTCGCCCCGGAAGTACGGCAGGCCGCGATGGACCTTCAGGAACACCTCCTGAGCGAGGTCCTCCACCTGTGTCCGGTCCGACATCATCCGGTAGATCATCGCGTAAACAAGGTTCTTGAATCGGTCCACGAGTTCCGCAAACGCGCTGTCATCGCCCCGCTGGCACCGCGCCACCAGCTCGCGTTCGTCGAAATCGGCCATCAACCATTCACTTAGAGAGGCCTGGACCTGGAAATGTTTCAGGCCGGGCCTGAAACAATCGCCTACACCGCCGAGTCTAAACCAGCCAGAAAACGCGAGGAGGCGGTGTGCACGAGGAGACAATCATTCTGACGGTGTTCGTGTTGTTCGTGGTCGCAGGAGTCACGCTCC
>JACDDJ010000545.1 GCA_013817065.1 Acidobacteriota bacterium | reverse complement strand
GGTGTAGGGACCACCTGAATCGTGCAGCGTCGCGCCGTCCGCCAATCGCGGCGTGAGCCACTCCCCCGCCAGGACGCGCGTATCAGTGCGCGCCAGCAGGACGTCAAACCATATTGAGTAGACCAGGCCGGGGCCGATCGCTATCGCGCACACCAGCGCGAAGACACGAGCATGCGGGACCTGCGCACGGTCCGCCAGCCACCTCGAAGCTGCAACGACGCCGAACGCCCCCAGCAGGCAGATCAGGGGGATGAGGGGTAGGACATAGCGGAAGAAGACGGTGTACCCGCTGCCGACCGCCAGGTAAAACGGGACGGCGAACGATCCGAGGACGATTGCGGCGCGGCGATGTCGTCGTACGAACGGCCAGACGCCCACGAGGGCAGCCGCGCACGTAGCGATCCCGGCTCCATACGGCAGCGAGTGCGTCGCGTGGTAGATCCAGCCCCGTCCAAGATAGATGTCGTTGTGCCCACCCGAGAGATGCGTGAAGTCGTAGCGCAGATCCTCGATGAACTTCGAATAGTCAAGAACGGCGTAAGGTGTGCCCGCGACGAAGCTGGCGAGGAAGACCGCGCCGAAAACGACCGACGGCATCCACATTCGCCAGGATAAAGCGGAGGACGGCCGCTGCCAGATCCATATGATCTGTGTGGCGACCATCGCGATCGCCACCGCGCCAGCGTTGTATTTCGTGGAGGTCGCGAGTCCGCCCGCGAGGCCTGCCCACGCGCAGACAAGCGTGCGAGGTCGGTCCGCCAGCGCCGCGGCGACGAGAAACGTCAGCGACGTCCACAGAAGCAGCGTCATCAACACGTCGGTCATCGCGAAATGCGATTCGCGAACGTGAAGAAGCGCGATGGCCAAAAACGCCGCAGCAAGCAACCCAACGACATCCCCGGCGATCCTCCGCCCGAGTCGGAACAGGACGAGGATGGCGATCGTGCCGCAGAGCGCGATCGTCCCGCGCGTGAGCAGCGCGTGCACCGAGAACGTCATTGCCGCATCGGCGCCGAATAACGCGCGCACCCAGTCCGCCGCGCCGAGGACGGCCGCGAACAGATAGAACGTGAGCGACGGCCAGTGGAAAAAATGCGGGTTGAGATCACCCTCAAGAACCTTCAGCGCGAGACCGATGGCGACTTCTTCATCGGGTCGTGCCTGCGGGTACGGGAGGCCGAACCAGATCGGAACGAACCTGAGAACGGCGCCGGCGAGCAGGATCAGGATCAGGGCACGGCGGGTCGCAGGTGGCATCCGGACACATTGTAGTCAGCGCCGCCGATAAATCGGACCCTTGGAACTGTTCCAGTTCGTTCTGTCCCTCTTCGACAACGCCGGCACACAGTTGCTGCGGTCGATCTTCACCGAGACAGTGGCGGAGTTGACCGACAAGTTCGGCGGCGCCACGGCCTTCACACGTAATCCGGCCGAGGGCTTCTGGGAAGAACCGCGTACCCTGCCGAGTGATCTAAGAGTTTCGACGGGTAGGTCAGGTCTGCGAAGTCCGGAGCCTCACGACGAACCTGGCGCCCTTCCCTGCTCCGCCGCTGTCAGCCGTCACAGTGCCGCCGTGGGCAGTTACCATCTGCCGGACAATTGCCAGCCCCAGGCCGGCACCGCCAGTCGCGCGCGCCCGCGGCTCGTCGGCTCTGTAAAAGCGATCGAACACGTGCGGGAGATGCGCGGGTTCGATGCCGGTGCCGGTGCCGGTGTCACTGACGATAACAGCGATACCCTTCCCCGCCGACTTCGCGTTTACCGTGATGGATCCACCGGCTGGTGTGTGTCGTGCTGCATTCGACAACAGGTTGCGGAAGATCTGTTCGAGCCGGTCGGGATCTCCGCTTACGGACCAGAGTCCGGCCGGGACCGCGAGGATGAACTCGACTCCCTGCGACGGCAGGATGGTGGCGGCCGCCGCTCGACGGATTGTCTCGCCAAGGTCCAGCCGGTCGTGACGCATGGCGAGCTGACCGGCGTCGCCGCGCGACAAGTCCTCCAGGTCTGCGATGAGGCGCTGCAGAAAGAGCGTCTCGTCGTGAAGCGCGTCGATGGCGGCACGATCGGGTGTCGCGAGGCCGTCCTGTATCGACTCGAGCGTGCATCGCAGGTTCGTCACCGGTGACCGAAGTTCGTGCGCCACGTCACTGACCATCTGCTTGCGCAGCCGCTCGGTCTCCGTCAGCCTCGCGGCCATGCGATTGAAGGCGCGCGTGAGGTCCGCCACTTCGTCCTGAATGGACACCAGACTCTACTGAGATCGGCACCGGACCCGTCCTGGACTGCCAGAACGGCGCGGTCGAGCACCGGCCCTGGATCTTCCTGCGGTCCACCCCGTTCAACGATCGCTCGCACTTCGACGAGTGTGGCTCGCCGCGACAACAGCGCCGATACGGCGATCGATGCGCCGAGCAGCGCCGCGACGATGAGAAAGAGACGGGTGCGGAGCTTAATGGCCATCGGCATGTGCCGCGAAACGGTAGCCGGTGCCGAACACCGTCAGGATGACGGCCGACCTGACGCAACAGGCGCAGTTGTCATCAACGAGTCGCTAGCCCGGAAATATTGGAACGGCGTATCGCCCATCGGGACTCGCCTGTTTGTCGAAGGAGCTGAAGCTGTCGTCGTTGGTGTGGCGAGAGACAGTGCGCCACCGTGGACCGACACAGCCCGCAGACGGAGAGATGTTCCTGTCCTATCTGCAGGCGCGGAATCGCGCGGCTTCCTGGTGTTGCGAACGCAAGGCGATCCCGCCGCCGCAGCGGCGGCTCTTCGCGCCGCAGTCAAGTCTGTGGACCCCAACATGCCGGCGGCCAATATCGCGACGATGGATCAGCTCCTCGAGCGAACGCTGGCGCAGCCGAAATTCTTCGCCGCCCTGTTGACGGGGTTCTCGGCGCTTGCGGCTCTGCTCGCGCTCGTCGGTGTCTACACCGTGCTGTCGTTCTCGGTCAGCCGCCGGGTCCGCGAGATAGGCGTGCGCCTGGCGCTCGGCGCCGACCGCGCCGCAGTCGTGCGCTGAGCCTCGGGCACAGTGTCGTGCAGGTTGGATCCGGTCTTTGCTTGGGACGGTGCTGGCCGCGGTCGTGTCACGCGGTATGAGGAGTCTGCTCTACGGCGTGGCGCCCGGTGACCCCGCCACGCTTGCCGGTATGGCGCTGCTGATCGCAGCTGCCGGCTTCGCCGCGAGTTACGCGCCGGCACGGCGCGCATCGCTCGTGGATCCCGTGGTCGCTCTCAGAGACGAATAAGGAGGCTCGATGTTCGCAACGGTTCTTGTCGCGTTGATGCTGTTGGTGCCGCAGGCCGGTAAGCCTGTCGCTGTGCCGGACACCCCGCAGGGCAAACATCTGAAGGCCTACCTGGATGCCTTCAATAGCGGGGACAAGAAGAAGTACCTCGCGATGATCGAGGAACACTTCGACCCAATTACCGTCAAGGACCGCCCGGTCGAGGAGCGCGCGAAGATGTTCCAACGCTTGAAGGGCGACTTCGGGACCTTCAAGGTGACGAAGGTCACAAAGGCCTCGGCCGAAGCAATCGGCCTGTTGATCCCGAACAAGGAAGGGGTCGAGGCGACCTTCAACTTCCGCTTTGCGGCGACGGCGCCTTTCAAGATCAACGGTATCGGAGTTGATATAGAGCGTGGGGAGCCCTGAAGAATGGTAGATGGAAGATCACTCTTGTCCAAATTAGCCGGCGCAATCGCGGTCGCGCGTGAAGGCGAAAGGGGTTGAGCACCCGCGTATGATGATGGCGCAGTTACCACACTTCACCATCTCAGACCGAGGC
>JACDDJ010000059.1:11707-12582 GCA_013817065.1 Acidobacteriota bacterium | reverse complement strand
GGGTCAGATCCAGTTGGTTCTGAGCACTCGGACGAGAGGAGGAGTGGCATGTCGTCACCAGGGCATTTTCGGTGCAGCTCATTGAGGAGTTGTACCCTCGGTCGGCGGCCGGAAAGCCAGTGCTCGGTCCACTGGAGCGTGGTCCGGGAACCCCAACGCGGGTTCGGATCCCCACCGGGAACCGCTGACGGGTGGCAGCTTCCGATGAAGGGGTATTCTGATCTGGCTGCGTGACCTGCTACGAACTTGCTGCTGGGGGCGTCTATGGATGTGATCGAACGGGCTTCAGGCATAGGGGAGGTCTACATTGGTGAGACCCTGGTCCGAGGTGGCGTGACATACGACATCACCGTCGTGCAGGATCAGATCCCGACTCGGCGTGGCACGACTATCCCAGGAATGAAGGACGTTCTGATTTCTGTGGATCTCACGGACGCCGAATACCACCATTTTCTCGGGAAGGATCTTACGCTGCACCTTCAGGACGTCGCTGGCTCGGGTTCGCGATTGAAAACACTGCGGGGACGGTGGTCGCAACGGGCGGTGGAATTAGAGAGCGACGATAGCCTCTTTCGGAACGGATCAGCCTATGACTCTGACCGAGATCAAGAAATCCGCAACCACGTCGACGGTCCCGATCACCGATCTACTCCGACAATGCAAAGTGCTCGCAGCTGGTCTCAATGCGACTGAATTCGAAGCTTGGGTTGACGCCGAGCTGAACGGATATAGCAGCGGCGCGTTGATTCCGGACTACCGCAAGCTGCAGGTCGCCTCTTTCGGTAGTTTCATCGGTTTCAACACTCAGATCAGCAACTTCCAGATTCCCAACAAGGCGTTGCCCGATACGTTGCACGACTTCGCAACGTCCTTCC
>JACDDJ010000059.1:10706-11697 GCA_013817065.1 Acidobacteriota bacterium | reverse complement strand
GTCCTTCCGCTTCGGGGACCCGATCAGCATGATCGCGCAACTAGCGGCGGCCAAACGAGACACGACGAGACTTGCGTGGCCTGCTGATATGACGCTCATCGTGGGCAAGTCCATCCTGAAGGGCTACCAGATGCTCGAGGCTTGGCACGAAGTCAGCACTGCCGCCTGTGCGACTATCCTGGACACCGTCCGGACGCGGATCCTGACGTTTGCCCTAGCGATCGAGAAGGAAATCGGGACAGACGCTGCGGCGGTTGATCTAACCGGCTCCGACGTTCCACCTCAGCGTGTTGAGCATCACTTCCACACACACATCATGGGTAACGTCACGCAGGCCGCGTTCGGAGCTGGCGCGCAGCAGCATTTCCAAGTTACGCAGATCGCGGCTGGCGATTTCGGTGCGCTCGCGCAGCACCTGAAGGCAATCGGGGTCGCCACCGAGGATATAAGCGAGCTCGAGACAGCCCTTAAGCACGACGAGTCCCAAGGTGCTCCCAAGGGTCTTGGGGGAAAGACCGCCGACTGGATCGGCAAGATGACCGGAAAAGCTGCCGCCGGAGCGTGGAAGGTTGGTCTCGACGCCGCAGCACCCACTCTCGCGAAGTTGCTGCAGGCCTATCTCGGCCTGCCGACGACTTAACTGGGCGCCGGCGCTAAAGCCCAGCAGCCCGCTGCCAATGCTCAGAGCTGGGGGAGCTTCCAGTCATCGGGCTTGGCCTCTCCCGAGGCGAGCCTGCATCTACACGCGGCAATACAACCACATCGAGTGAACTGCCGCCGACGACCTGCGCCTCAAGCTCGCGGCGCGCATCAAAGCGACCGCATCCCTCCCGGTGAGGCTGCAATGACCGCTGCTCTCGACGGTCGCAAGACCACTTCGGTGTTTACGATGCTCCTGCTCGTCGCTGCGAGTGCGAAGATGGCCTGCGCCGGCGGTGTCAACCGCGAGAAGTTCAGCGGCGTGTCGCGCGGAGTCGACGACCTCTCGCTG
>JACDDJ010000059.1:6661-10696 GCA_013817065.1 Acidobacteriota bacterium | reverse complement strand
GCAAATATAGTGTTCGTTGCGAGGACGTGCAGCCAGGGGTACTTGCAGCTGTGGAGCGGGGCTGCTTAGCCACCAGCTAGGCACCTACCGCCGCCATAGGCGCGTGAGGTCCTTTCGAGGCTAGCCGACAGCGCGAGGCGGCGGGGCCGCGTCGGGCGTCGAAGCGACAAACGCCGCAAGGGCAGCTTCTGCTCGCCCGCATGTTGCCCAGAGATCTGGTTCGATGTGCAACAGCAAATGGACGTCCGATTGCAGGCTGACGGCTTCCTCTGCCGTCATATCTGTGAACGCGAGCTCGGTCAGCCACTCTCCGATACTCTTCGCCCAGTCGACCTGTTCAAAGTGTGCCGCACACGCGACCAAGGCTATTCGCGCACATGCCTCAGGAGTAAGCCTCTTGCTTGTGCCGCGCCGGACTGCACGTACCAGAATTCGTACCTCACCGCCCAATTCGGCGCTTCGGGTCACAGCAGCCACCTTCGCCAGTCCGTGAAGGAGGGGAAAGGGATCATCATCTGCGCTGACTTGCCGCAACTGATACCCAATGCGCCGCAGACCATCGGCCGCCAGCCCCGACAGGCGCGAGTCAACGCGAAGGAGCAGTGACGCATTGACCAACCCGTAGAACGATGTGGGCGTCAACTCTTCAGCTTCAAGGCTGGCCCTAATGCTAGCCTCAAGTTCCGCCGGCAGATCACGCACTGCCTCCACACCGCCCTCTAGCGGCCCCGGCAACCACGCGCTTGGGAACTCAAGCTGGGACTTGATACTTGCAGCGCCCTCGCCCCACAAGATCTCGCTGAGCGCACCCGCGGGCACCTTGTCGCGATTTCTCTCCGCGGCAGTCCACACTCGGCCAATCCACTCGGCTTTTAGTTGCTCAGCGGACAGGAAATCGGGAAACCACCTCGGCTCCTGGCGCAAGTCCACGAGCGTTTGGAGGTAGTAAAGGGAGCCGCCGCTGTTAAGAGCCCACTGCGCAATACCCGCCAGATCGAGACCCCTGGCGAGCACCTCACGCTCCAACGTACCGGCATGAGCAATCGTTACCAGCCTGCGCCAGAAAGGAGGTCGTCCCCGAGCGATACTGCGGCGGGCGACTTCCCCTTCCACGAGTGCGACCAGGCCGGACACCAGCTGCAATCGCCCTCCGGGTTCATCCGGCTTGTCAGCGGCGATGTCCCGCGCCATCGCAGCGATACTCGGCTCCAACTCAGGCCAGTCATGCAGCAACCGAAGGCCGCTCTCAATCGCAGCTACCTGAGAAACGCGGTCCCCACGAGAGGCGATCCAAGCGAATGCACCGACGACCTCATCTCGGCGCGCATTCGCCACATCGACCAAGTCCGCAAGACTGCTGTGCGACCCCAGCAAGAATGCCCACTTCAAACCCTCGCCAGTATCTCCATCGATCAAGCTCCGCACGTACGCCGCAACTGTTGTGGCGAAGTAGTCCCGAAGCCCCGCCTCGTTCTCAGGCCTGGCGGACAGGAGTTCGAAGTATCGGGCGTCTGCCGGTACGAGCTCAGCGGGTTCAAACGAACCGCTCACAATTGCTTCCCGAATGGAGGCGGACACACGCCTTGGCACAGCGCGCAAATCGCTCAACAACGGTTCTATCTCAGTGTCGGAGAGCGCCCTCGCGGCCAACGTGTCACGCCAGAGCGCTAGGCGCGACTCGATCTGGAAAACGCCAACCTGCTGCTGAAACCATTCCAGTCGGATTGTGCCGTGAGGCGACACACACGCCGCTTCTGGTACTACGCACGTCTCGCCTTCACGGGTGAGGGTGATACCGTGCGGCGATCCCACCGCTACGACCCACGACTCCCCTTGCCGTGACTGTAGCTCGGTTGACAAGGCGGCACCACTCAGGACCAGACGCGCGGCTTCGAATAGCTCGGACCGAAGAAACTGAGTCTCGATGGGGCTGATGTTCAGCACTGCATCGCTGCCGAGACCGAATCTCTCCCGAAAGTCGGCTCGCTCCAGAACGCCGGCGCGCAGTTGATTCGGGAACGTCCGCATGGCAGCCGCTGCGAGAGCGCGTTCCCACGCTGGTTCAGTTGGCACGTGAGTCTCTCGCTCGTTGCCGATCAACCATTCCAATGATCACTGCCGCCACCTCCCGGACCAACTCCCTAAACAAGTCTCCATGCTGCTCCTCAACCGGGCCGAGGAGTGACTCGGTGAACCAGTTCCAATACGCTTCGCGAACCTCGTCGGCCACCGGTGCCGAAAACGTGGATAACGCTAGCAACTGTGCGCGGAACCGCGACTGGCTAAACCCCGGAACGCTTGCGATCTCAGATCGGTGCGCCCAGCCGCGCAAGTCAAGGGAGAACAGCAGCCAATCGCTGCGAGCTCGCGCCACCTCAAGGTCGGCACCATCCTTCCATTGCGCTCGAATCGCTTCAAACAGGCTGCGAACGACACCATCGAACCATGCCGACTCCAACGGCAACTGAAGCCCGCTGGTCATCCGGCACATCTGTAGGTTCTCCCTCAGCAGCCTCAACTCCGCGGTCTCCACGACCCCTCCCTCAGACACGCGTGCCCGGCTGATTAACTGTGCGATCTCGACACTGCTGACCGGGACGAACGCGAATCCCGAGCTTCTCAACATCGCGATACGCTCGGCCTGTTCGTCTTCACTTAGGCCCAACCCCTTGACGAAGTCATAGCTCGTTCGAATCGGCCTGGTGACGCCGTCGTGAGTGACCGTTGCATGTTGATTGAAGTAGCGGTCGTCCACAACCACGACCTCCGCAAGCGGAGCGCAACGCACGATATCCAGGGCAGGATGACGAAGCCAGTTATCGTCATCGTCTCTGTCCCCTCGAGTCACGGGGGCCAGTACTACGTTCCCCGCATCGATTCCTTCCCTAAGGGTGTCGCGAATGCGATCCAAGTGAGCGACCGCCCGGCCGACCAGGTTTTCGTAGCCGATGCGCCTGTTCGCCTCCTCGATTTCGTCCTCGGGAATTAGCACGGTGAACCCGGCGGACACGAATTTTGAAAGGAGGCGAAGATGCTGCAAGTGGGGGAGTGCCACACCGTCGACGTATAGCACTGCGTTATCCGCTATCGCGAGCGAGTCCGATGACCGCCGTTCGTGCATCTGCAAGAAAGCTCGAGCCCTGCGCTCTTCCGCCTGTGTCAGCCGACCGTGCTTCGCGAGTGCGTCCACAACGTCGAGGCATCCTCGCAAGTGGGTGGCGTGCGAGCCAAGGGTCGCCTCCTCTTCCATCAGAGATGCCAGCCGGTGAATGGGTTGCGGTCGTATGACGTAGCGCGGCCTTTGGTCCGTTCCCCAATCCGCTCCGGCCTCGGCAAACAACGATGCGAGATCACGACCGACCTCTCGGGCGAGCTTCTCATCGACGGCCGCGGTCGCTTCTACACTCTGAACCGCCTGTATTGAGAGGAGACGTTTCAATTCGTGCGCGTCGGCGACACGGCTCGGTTGGCCAACGCGAATCTTTTGCGCTTCTTCGAAGAGCCAGATCAGGGTCCCGTGGGGGATCACGACCTTGCCGACGGTGTCGCAGAACTTGTCCAACAGGCCGAGCAGTTCAAGGTTTAGGAGGGCCAGTGGATCGACGGCCGCTGACTGCGGTAAACCAGTGCTGGGCTGTCGCGCCCCACTGTACGCGTAGATGGGCGTTCGCCTCCGGGGATCGGCAGCGTCCCCATTACCCACGGCGGGGAGCAACGACACCTCCGCCAGAGACCGGTTGAGAATCTTCCCGAAGCCGACGATCGGAATAAGGCCTCGGGTGAGTTGATCCCCAGCCTGCGTCTCTCGTTGCTGCCAACCCGGGTTCCGGTCAACGAGATCCTTAAGGGACACTTTCTGGACAGGGCCCTCTGGTCCCGAGAGAGCCGCCGCCCGTTCAAGCCATCTGAACGTCGCTTCGTCCTCCCATCCTCCGCCGATTGCCGCCGAGTAGCAGCCAACCAATACGTGCGGGTCATCTGGGGCCTTTTCGGCTGCTTCAGTGATAAGCGCCCGAGCTCGTCCCGAGCCGAGGC
>JACDDJ010000059.1:0-6651 GCA_013817065.1 Acidobacteriota bacterium | reverse complement strand
GTACGCGAGCATTCCCGCTCGTAGGAGCGATCGAGCGTCGCGAGCGTCGCGACGCTCCCATTCCTGTTCAACAAATGCCGTCAGGGCATTCCAATTGCCTGACGCGATCTCAAGATTCACCATCAGATCGCGGTCCTGGGCATCATCGCGAATGCTCCTGAGCTGCGAAAGCACAGTGCGACAGCGCGTCACGTCTCCGACGCTGTACAGCGCCCACGCAAGAAACGATTGCAGCCGATCTGATGCGGCGACGAGATCTTCATGCTTCCCAAGGAACTCGATCACCTGTGTGAACTCACCAAGCCTCAAGAGGCTCTGCGCATAGACGATGCAGCTGCTCGAATCACGCAGACGCTCAAACAGAAGCGCTCCGAACCTCGATATCCGCGCCCAGTCTTTCGCGCTTTCGAGGGCGCCGATGAGAAGCATCAGATCGCCCAACTGATCCGTCTCCAGGAACCGACGTTCACGAGCTGAGGATGGATCTGACTCCCGGGCGTCAGCGACCATGTGTTGCAGCCGGTCCCGCTCTTCGGGGGATAGTCCGTTCTGTAGTGCGTCCTGAAGCCGCTCTTCCGCGACCGGAAGTTGGTTGGCCGCGATCAACGCCGCGATCTCAATGGCAATTACGAATGTCGGGTTGAGGCGTCTGACGAGTTCGTCACGGTGCCGTTGCAAATAGGCTGCGCGCTCACCGGCGGGCTTCTGTCGAGCAATCGCCAGTCTGGCGAGAGCAGTGTGTTCCGTTCCGCCGCCCGAGAGCGTTGTTTGCCGATCAACTTCCTGATCGGCCACGTCCAAGTCGACTTCGACCTCAGCCTCCAGAGCGATCGGGAGTCTTCTGACGGCGATGTCTGGTGACCGCAGGCTCTCCCGCAACTCCGTGAGCGCCGCCTGCCGCTCGTCGGGATCCCACAGAGCCAGCAGGAGCGCCCTGTCACTGGCTTCGAGGGCAGCACCCGAATAGCCAAGCACATTCATCACGTGCGAGGCTCGACGATAGAGCTTCATCGCTTCACGTCGTTTCGCCATGGCCGAAACGCCATCGGCCAGCGCAACCGGAACGAGCGTCGCGGCGGGTTGCGAAAGGACCGATGACACGAGCTCCGCCGGCACCACGGATACAAGGTTAGAACTGGCGGCGAGATGCAGAAGCGCCGGCGTCACCTCAATGTCTTCAGGACTGAGCAGCGTTGACGTCTCCAGCGACTCATCCAGTTGCCGCGCATCCAACTGGGCAGCCATGACGAAAAACTTTCCATCAGAATCCAAGTCCTTCGGGGTGAGGCCTGCCTGACGGAGCCACAATAGCGCCTGCTCAGGCCCCTTCCCCTTGCGAACGATGATGAACGCCGCGGATCGGGACGCCGGAGAATTGTTTGTGGAGAGGGTGGTGAGTGCGCCCGGAAGGTCGCCATCGTGGAATCGCTCGAACGCCTCGGCGATCAGGACTTCGTCGACACGTTCCAACAGCCCCGCCGCCTTAACCAGTCGTTTCGCAGGCTCGCGATCCTGTCGGTCCATCGATATTCGAGCGCACCACGCCAATGCGCGAGCTTTGATGGAGCTGGTTGTTAAGCGGAGTTCTCCACCGTCCAACGCCTCGGCCAACCTAGAAGCCTGCCCTTCGGAATCAGCCTCAACTACATCCACACTGGCTTCCTGCTGAACCGCACGCCGTGGATAAACACCACGTGACGAACTGGCGATGGGGAGTTCGATATCAAGTGCAGGTCTGCCAACTAGGCACTCCACCATTGAAACGACCGATGGCGGAGCAACAACGGCCGACTTCAATCGTCGCTGCGTCGCCCGATCCGACTGACGATGCGTCTCAGGACTTGGAGGGGTTCTTTATCTTCACGGAGCCGTATCGCTGACCGTCTGAGAGGTCTTCCGAGTAGAGGACATCAGTGCCCGCAGCCTGCGCCGCCTGGATCACCAAAGCATCCCAGAACGAGATCTGGTACCGTGCTTCCAGTTCCAGCGCCTCCAGAATCGAGTCGCCCCCGTTCACGACGACCTGCCACGCGAGGTAGTCAGACACGACCTCGCGCGTGGCCTTCGCGTCGAGCGGCTTCGAGCCTTTCGGTGCAGATTGACGACCAGCTCCTGCAGAACCTGAGTACTGACTACACCTGACCTGTTCTGCCAAAGGTCCTCCACGAGCGCTTTCGCACGCGCGTGCTTCTCGCCGGCGGCGGTGCCTCTCGCAACCGCGGGATCGAGTAATCGGTGCGTCCCCATGAAGATCGCTTGCGTGAGTAGCTCTTGGATGGCGCCGAAAGTGACCGGGGCCGACGCTCGCAGAAGTTCCACGTTCAACCGCGACCCATATAGCAAGACGTGCATGGTCCAGTAGGTGTCGAGCGAGTGCAACTGCTCGCGGATATCCTGGGCCAAGGCAAATACCGAGCCTGCGAGGCGGCCTGCTGCACCCCTATTGCACCCCTGACGAAGAAAGGGCGCCAGTGTTGTCCGGCGCCCTTGGCTGTAACCCGCTGGAGGGGCTGAAGTTATTTGGTGGACGGCGGGAGGATCGAACTCCCGACCTCCGCATTGCGAACGCGGCGCTCTCCCAGCTGAGCTAGCCGCCCACTCTTGTTGTATTACTTGGCGAACCCAGCGCGAAGATCGCGCCGAACTCGAAAGAATTCTAGCACGCGGCTTCCAGCACGCGCAACGAACCCGACGCACCGGACGAGTGCAACCCGCGCGGGACCGCAGGACCGGACGTCTGTCACCGGGTGGGAGAAGCCTCCCACGTATACTTTCTGGATGCCTGTTCCCGACAAGAAGCCTGGTGTGAAGCGGTTCGGCGTCCTGACCGGCGGGGGAGACGCCCCGGGCCTCAACGCCGTGATCAGGGCCGTGGTCAAGGCCGCAGCTACGTGCAATTGCGAAGTTCTCGGCCTCGAGGACAGCTTCGATGGCCTGATCGAGCCCGACCGCTCCCGTCTGCTCACGCCGAAAGATTGCATCGGGATCCTTCGGATCGGCGGCACCATCCTCGGTACGACCAACCGGGGCAATCCCTTCGCCTACCCGGTGGACACCAGCGGCGGGAAGCGCGACTACTCGAGCCGGGTGGTCGAGATGTATCAGCAGTTGAAGCTCGACGGGCTCGTCGTGATCGGCGGGGACGGCACCCTGGGTATTGCTCACCAGTTCTTCAAGATGGGCATCCCGATCGTCGGCGTCCCCAAGACGATCGACAACGACATCGTCGAAACCACGAACACCTTCGGCTTCGATACGGCGGTCAGCTTTGCGACCGACGCGATCGATCGCCTGCACACCACTGCGGAGGCGCACCACCGCGTCATGGTCGTCGAAGTCATGGGCCGGTATGCGGGGTGGATCGCTCTCTACGCCGGCGTTGGCGGCGGCGCCGACGTGATTCTCATTCCCGAGATTCCGTTTTCGATGGAGAAGGTTGCCGAAAGACTCCTCGAGCGCGAGCGCCGCGGCGCGCGCTTCAGCATCGTCGTGACGGCTGAAGGTGCGAAGCCGATCGGCGGGAAGGTCTCACTGATACGAGAGGCCCAAGGGGAGTTCGTCGAGCGCCTGGGCGGCGTCGCGGCATTGGTCGCTGCCGATATCGAAAAGCGAACAGGCAAAGAAACTCGCAGCGTCGTGCTCGGCCACCTCCAGCGTGGCGGAGCGCCAACGAGCTTCGACCGCGTGCTCGCGACACGCTTCGGTGCACGCGCGCTAGAGTTACTGCTGGCCGGAGAGTTCGGCACGATGGTGGCCTTCCATCCGCCCGACATCGTGGCGGTTCCACTCGAGAAGGTCGTCGGCCGCACGCGGAACGTCCCAATGGATTTCGACGTGGTCCGCACGGCCCGAGCCATGGGCATTAGTCTCGGCGACTAGGCCTTTCGGCTTGGTGGTTGGCAGTTGGTAATTGGCGGCGAAGCCGCCTACCTGAGGACGTCGAGATACTTCAAGGCGCCGCCGGTATTGAAGACTACGACCGTGTCGGACGGCTTGACGCGGCCGTCCTGCAACAGAACCCTGAGCGCATAGAGTGCCGCGCCGCCCTCCGGGGCGGCACTGATGCCTTCCTTCGCACCGAGCGTGCGCATGTCGCGGACCATGTCGGCGTCGCGCACAGCGATTGCGGTGCCGCCGCTCTCGCGCACGGCGCGCAGGACGAGAAAGTCGCCGATCGCCTTCGGAACTCGTAATCCGTCGGCCACCGTTTGCGCGTTCTGCCACATCTCGGAACGTTCTGCGCCCCGCTCGAAGGCGCGAACGATCGGAGCACAGTTCTCGGCCTGGACCGAGACCATCTTCGGTCGGGTTCCGGCCGTCTTCCAGCCGATGCGCTCCATCTCCTCGAACGCCTTCCACATGCCGACCATTCCAGTCCCGCCGCCGGTCGGATAGATGATCCAGTCGGGGAACTGCCAATCGAGCTGTTCGCCGAGCTCGTAGGCCATCGTCTTCTTGCCCTCGATGCGGTACGGCTCCTTGAGCGTGGAGGTGTCGTACCAGCCGAGAGGCTTGCCGCGCTCGGCGGCAATGCGGCCGGCATCGGTGATCAAGCCGTCCACCAGGTTCACCTCGGCGCCGTACAGCTCGCATTCACGAATGAACGGCACCTTTACGTCCTTCGGCATGAACACCTTGGCCTCGATGCCTGCTGCCGCCGCGTAGGCCGCCATCGCGTTTGCCGCATTGCCGGCCGACGGGATCGAGAGGATGCGTGCGCCGAGGTGCGCGGCCTTGGTCACGGCCGCCGCCAGCCCCCTGGCCTTGAAGGAGTTCGTCGGATTCAGGGATTCGTCCTTGACGAACAGACCTGGTAGCCCGAGTTCCTCGCCGAGGCGTCGCGCGTGAATCAGCGGCGTCCAGCCTTCGCCGAGAGTGATCGGCTCCTCGCCATCCATCAGCGGCATCAGCTCGCGATACCGCCACATGTTCGCCGCGCGTCCGCTCAGTGATGACTTGGACCAGGCCCGCGCCGCGTCCAGGTCATACCGAGCCAGCAGCGGAGCGCCGCAGGTGCAGAGATGCTGCTCCACGCGAGGATCGTACGGACCCGCTCCACACGGGACGCTGCATTCGAGATGGGTGAAGTAAGACAACGCACACTCCCAAACTCCAACCGCCAACGACCAGAAAATTCAAAGTCGCGGGGTGATGTGCGACTTGGATGTTGGAAGTTGGGATTTCCTACTTGCCGAGCAGCTCAGTGTCCTTTTTCTTCTGGAGGTCGTCGATCATGCCGACGTGCTGATCGGTGATCTTCTGCACTTCGTCGAGGCTGCGGCGCTCGTCGTCTTCCGAAATCGCACTGTCCTTGAGCAGCTTCTTCAACCTGTCGTTGGCGTCGCGTCGCACCTGCCGGACGCCGTTGCGCCCTTCCTCGGCGTACTTGTGGACGATCTTCGACAGCTCCTTGCGACGCTCCTCGGTCAGCGACGGGATTGGCACGCGTACGACCTTGCCGTCGTTGGAAGGGTTGAGACCGAGATTCGCCATACGGATCGCCTTCTCGATCGCCGCCAGCACTGAGGGATCGAAGGGCTGGACGATGATCATTTGCGGCTCGGGGATCGACATCGTCGCCACCTGGTTGAGCGGCATCGAGGCGCCGTAGGCTTCGACGTGGACGGTGTCGAGTATCGTCACCGAGGCGCGCCCGGTGCGCACGCCGCCGAGTTCGCGGCGAACGTGCTCTATCTGCCCATCCATCCGTCTCTTGACTTCGCCGAACAGTTCCTTCAGATCGCTGACGTCCATCGAATTCTCCGGTTGTTACGCCCGTACTGTCGTGCCGATCGCTTCACCCATGATGACGCGGCGCAGGTTGCCCGGCGTTCTCAGGTTGAAGACGACAATCGGCAGCTTATTGTCCATGCAGAGCGAGATGGCGGTCGCGTCCATGACTTTCAGGCCGCGCTCGAGTACCTGCAGGTACGAGATGTCGTCGTATTTCGTTGCCGCGGCATCCTTCATCGGATCGGCCGTGTAGATGCCGTCGACCTTGGTGCCCTTGAGGATCACGTCAGCCTTCATCTCCATCGCGCGGAGTGCGGCGGCGGTGTCGGTCGTGAAGTAGGGGTTGCCGGTGCCGGCCGCGAACACGACCACGCGGCCCTTTTCGAGGTGACGCACGGCGCGGCGCCGGATGAACGGCTCGGCGACGGCCCGCATCTCGATCGCGGATGCGACGCGTGTCGGCACGCCGTTGTGCTCGAGCGCATCCTGCAGCGCCAGCGCGTTGATGACGGTGGCCAGCATTCCCATGTAGTCCGCTGTGGCACGATCCATCCCCTTCGCGCTCGCGGCCAGCCCGCGGAACAGGTTGCCGCCGCCAATCACAACGGCGGTCTGAACACCGAGCGACTGGATCTCGTGGATGTCTTTTGCGATCTGCGTCGCGACGGCGGGATCGATGCCGAACTGCTGTTCGCCCATCAGGGCTTCACCGGAAAGTTTCAACAGGACGCGCTGGTAGGCGGGGGCGGACATATCCGGACGATTATATCTTCACGGATCCAGCTGTTGCGGGGGATGTCGCTGCGCAGGCGCCGGGGAGGTGACAGGGCAACTGGCAAATCCCAACGCCCAACCCCCAACCTCCAACCGCAATGCGAGCGGGGAATGGGAATTGGGCGTTGTCTCCCTACACAGCCT
>JACDDJ010000058.1:10948-12592 GCA_013817065.1 Acidobacteriota bacterium | reverse complement strand
CGTCTCGAGCCCGCTGAAGCGAGTGTGCCGCTCCGATTGGGAGTTGGGAGTTGGGAGTTGGGAGTTGACAAGCCACGAACCGCCGGGAAGCGGACGAGGTTTTACTCCGTCAACGGCGGCCGCAACGGCCCTGATGTGGTCCGGCGTAGTCCCGCAACAGCCACCGACGATGTTGGCGAACTGTGAGGCGGCGAAGTCGCAGAGCAGCTCACCGGTTTCGTTTGGCTGTTCGTCGTACTCGCCGAAGGCGTTGGGCAGGCCGGCGTTGGGGTAGCTGGACACATAGCACTCGGCCATGCGGGAGAGCTCGTCCATGTAGGGACGCATGTCCCTGGCGCCGAGGGCGCAGTTGATCCCGACGCTGAACGGCTTCGCATGGCGAATCGAAACGTAGAACGCATCGAGGGTCTGGCCCGAGAGCGTGCGACCGCTGCGGTCGGTGATGGTGACGGAGATCATCACCGGGATCCGAACACCGCGCTGCTCAAACACGTTCTCCAGCGCGACGATCCCAGCCTTGGCGTTGAGCGTATCGAAGATGGTTTCGAGCAGGATCAGGTCGACGCCGCCGTCGAGCAGTCCGCGGACCTGTTCTTCGTACGCCTCGCGCATCTCGTCGAAGCTGGAGGCGCGAAATGCCGGGTTGTTGACGTCCGGCGAGATCGACAGCGTGCGGTTCGTTGGACCGATCGATCCGGCGACGAAGCGCGGACGGCCCGGCGTCTTCTTCGTCCACTCACCGGCGGCCTCGCGCGCGACCTTTGCTCCGGCGACGTTGAGCTCGTAGACGAGCGACTCGAGGCCGTAGTCCGCCTGCGCGATCGCGGTGCCGGTGAAGGTGTTGGTCTCGATGATGTCGGCGCCGGCGGCGAGATACTCGCGATGGATCGCGCCGATGACGTCCGGCCGCGTAATCACGAGCAGATCGCTGTTGCCCTTCTGGTCGCGGGGATGATCCTTGAAGCGCTCGCCGCGGAAGTCGGCTTCCGTCAGCTTGTAACGTTGGATCATTGTTCCCATCGCTCCGTCTAACACGAGCAATCGCTTCGCTAATTGCTCGTGCAGAGTCGCGATCGACGAGGTGCGGACGCCTTCGCTTTGGGTGCGGTCGGCTTCGCTGGAAGTGCGGGATGACACGACAGAGGTGCGGTCGGAGGACATAATTAGAGAGTCCTTGCTTGCGTCTGCGGCTTCACACCGCTCGCGATCAGCACAGTGAACGGATCACCGGTGCGCCGGGCGCCGACGGTGACCTTGATGTTTTTCAAACCGGCGTCGGTGAGCAGACGACGGAGTGTGTCTTCGGAGAAGCCGGTCCAGCGATCGCCGAGGCGGTCGCGGACCCAGGTTTCGTTGTGCTCGCGGAGATCGAGCAGCAGGACGCGCCCGCCGGGGACGATGATGCGGGCGGCCTCGGTGATGGCGCGCGCCGGATCCTCGGCGTGGTGCAGGGCCTGCGACAACAGCGCCACGTCCACACTCCCATCGTCCAGCGGCAACTGCTCGAGGTCGCCGGTCTTCCACGTGATGTTCGAGACCTTGCGGCGCGTCGCGAGCTCGCGGGCGCGCTGGAGCACTGACGCGGATCGATCGACAGCAACCACTTCGGACGCCCAGCGGCTCGCCTCGATGGTGAGGTAACCC
>JACDDJ010000058.1:0-10938 GCA_013817065.1 Acidobacteriota bacterium | reverse complement strand
AACCCTCGCCGCAACCCAGATCAGCAACACGGACGGGCGGAAGCAGATGCCCGAGAGCGCGCGACCATCCGGCCCAGCTCCGGCCAGGAACGAGCTGACGTTCCTTGGTGTCGGGACCGGAGTGCTCGTCGAAATTCTCCTGCCGCAGACGGCGGATCTCTTCGAGCTGCGCGAGGTCGGCGCGACCGATCGCGGTCGCGTCCGCGGCGTCGAACTGCGCGTGCAGCAGGGTCCAGAGCGGAGCGAACCCGTTGCGCGCCGCGAGATCCGCAGGCACGCGGAAATAGGTGAAGCCGGCCTCGCGTTCCTCGGTGATCAACCCGGCGTCCTTCAGGAGTCCAAGGTGCCGTGACACGCCGGACTGCGCGATCCCGACGATCCCGGTGAGTTCGCTGACGTTCAGCCGCTCGACCGCCAGCAGGCGGAGCAGGCGGAGCCTGGCTTCGTCCCCGAGCAGGCGGAAGAGCGCTGGCCCATTCACATCAACGAATCTACATGAATAGATGCGATCGCGCAAGTCCTAGCCGGGCCGTAGGTTGCGGGAATCTGGTGGAAAAAGGGGCCTGACCCCCTTATCTCACCGCACCGCCGACAGCTTCTGGATTCAGTCCGGCACCACCGGCTCGCCGGCGAAGATGCCCTTCTTGCCGGCGCCGATGGCCCAGCGATGTAGCCAGGTCATGCCCGCGCGACGGTGGTTGCCAAGCTCGAGCCCGGCGTCGAGCCACTGCTGCAGGAGCCAACGCGCCGCGGATCCTCTTTGCCGGACGTCTCCAGCTTCCACTCATTGACGAAGCCAATCGCCGGGGCATTCGCGCGCTTGATTGCGGCCAGCAGGTCGCGGCTGGTCTTTTCGGCGCGACCGATGTGGTTCCCGAGCACGGACGCCGTCGCCAAGTCGTCGATCGTCACCGTCATGGTTCTGGACGACGGCAGCTGCGGCGGCCCACTGACCAGGTAGATCAAGGCGACAAGTACGAACCGCGTGTGCCTTAGTATCACGCGGTTGTTTGATGCGGCGGGATGTTCAATGATGGATCGTGGCCTTCAACCTGGTGCTCGACATCTTCGCTCACGCGCTCGCCACCGGTGCGCGTCCGGCCAGCGGCATCTCCGTCGTTCATGAAGAAACACTCGTTCCGACGCCGCTCGACGAGACGTTCGCCTTCTTCTCCGACGCCATCAACCTCGAGAAGCTGACGCCGTCGTGGCTGAACTTCCAGATCCGATCCGAGGGACCACTGAAGATGCGCGAAGGGCTGGAGATCGACTACGCGATCGTCCTGCACGGCTTCCCGATCCCCTGGAAGACGCGGATTGACGTGTGGGAACCAGGCGTTCGTTTCGTGGATCGCCAGCTGAACGGACCGTATGTCTGGTGGCATCACGAGCATCGCTTCGAGGCCGCGGCTGACGGCGGCACCCGCGTGATCGACCACGTCGAGTTCGTGCCGCGCCTGCGGCTCCTGACGAATCGATTCGTCCGACGCGACGTCGAGAGGATCTTCGGGTATCGCAAGGAAGCGCTGAAGCGGATCTTTATGGAACGAGCCGGACATGAGAAGTAGCTCGGTCGTCGTGTGTGCTGCACGAGGAAGACAGTGCTTGCCGGACGGCCGATGCGGGGGCGCCATCCGAACGAATGCGGCTCACCGTCCCCTCCTGGCTGAGCCGTTGCGCTTGCGCGCGGACCGCGGTTTGCTGTGACCCCGCATAAAGGAGACAGACAATGAAACTCAGCGTTATAGCCGCGGTCGCGATGCTTTTTACCGTTCCGATCAGCGCGGTCGCGCAGTCCACGCCCGCCGCTCAAGCCAAACCGAGCGATCAAGAGCTCAGTAATCAGATTGCCAAAGCGATCTCCAATGACCAGGCGCTGTCCGCCGACGCCGTCAAGGTCTCTGTAAACGGGGGCGTGGTGACGCTCTCTGGTATGGTCGGGCAGGACGCCGACCGCGCCAGAGCTGAAAAACTCGCGCGTGTCCCCGGAGTGTCTCGTGTTGAGAACAACCTGAAATCACGCGAGAAGGCCACGGCCGCTGTCACGGGGACGGTCGACACCGTGGCGGATGCTTCGAAGAAGGGTGCGAAGGCGACCAAGAGTGCGGTCAGCAAGACCGGCGAGGCTATCACCGACGAGTGGATCGTCACGCGGATCCGGACCAACGTCGCCAATGACGAGGCCCTCAGCGGGAGCGACATCAAGGTCGATGTCAAGAACAATGTCGTCACGTTGACCGGCACGGTTTCGACTGCCGCTGCCCGCGCCAAGGCGCTCTCGGTCGCGAAGGACGTCGAGGGTGTGAGCCGGGTCGTGAATAACCTGAAGGTCACACCTAAGACGCGAAACTAGACGTCACCGGCATCGGCGGCGAGTACTATCGGCCGCATGGCGGAACTGAAGATCTACAACGCGGACAAGCCGGTGGCGGCGCTCGTGCTGGCCCATGGCGCGGGCGCCGGGCAGTCCAGCGCGTGGATGGTGAAGGCCGCACAGGCGCTGGCCGACCGCGACATCACCTGCGCGACGTTCGACTTCCCCTACATCACGGCCGGACGCAAGGTGCCGGATCGCGCGCCGGCGCTCGAGGCGCACTGGCGCGAGGTGCTGCACGAGGCGAAGGCAATTCTCAAGAAGGTGCCGCTCTTCATCGGCGGCAAGTCGATGGGCGGACGGATCTCATCTCACATCGCGGCCCAGGGTGTCGATGGTGTCGGCGGGTTGATCTTCTTCGGTTACCCGCTTCACCCGCCCGGTCAGCCAGGTAAGCGTCGTGACGCTCACCTCCCCGAGATCAAGGAGCCGATGCTCTTCATCCAGGGGTCCGCCGACACCTTCGGCAACGAGTCCGAGCTGAGGGCGCTCGTTCCCACTCTGCGCAATGCCACCCTGCACATCGTTCCCACCGGCGATCACTCCTTCAAGGTCCGCGGTGGCGCAAAAGCGGTTGACGCCGCGTTCGCGGACGTGATCGACATGGCGGCTGAGTGGATGCGCGCCGGGACAGCTCTTCCTTGAAAACCTTGGCGTCCTCGGCGTTCTTGGCGATGAGGCCTTTTGACGTTCGTACCAGGCGGTGCGCAAGGAGCGCTGAAGTGCATCTTTGCCTGCCGGCCGACTGCTCATAAACCTCCCGCCTGATCTCTGCAAGCTAGTCAGCATCAGCACAACATTGAGTTGACGTCCGGAACCGTTGAGGCTACCGTTCGTCCCAGTGTTGCCAGTTTTCGTGCCCGTTCACGGCCGGTCACCTGGAGGTGCCTCTTGCCCACACGCCTGCTGACTCTCCTCTTCACTCTGTTCGCTGCATCTTCGATCCCCGCGTTCGCCCAGGAGGCGCGCGACTTCAGCGCCGCCAGCGCGCGTACGACACGTGGCCCCGGGGGCGCACCGGTCACCGGACCGTCCAACGCGGCGCGCCCGGACATCGTCACCTCGTTCGTCGCCGCCCGCCACGACGCTCGTACCCTGCAGTCGGTCGTACTGAGGCGTGAGAACGTTGCACCCACGGGCGTTACCCACCTGACGTTCGGACAGCAGGTCGCCGGCCTCGACGTCTACGGCACCTACGTCCGCGCGGCGCTCTCCGGCCGCGGCGAGATCATCAGCGTGGTGGAGAACCTCGCGGCCGTGCCGCCGGCGCTGGCGCCCATCCAGATCACCCCGCCCAACGCGCTCGAGGCCGTGTTCGCCGAGTATTACCCGGGCGGAGGCAACACGATCCAGGAACTGCGGGCCTCGGGCCAGACGGTCGTCTTCAGTCGCGGCAGCCATTTCAGCGAAGAGCCGACGGTCACACGGATCGCCGTGCCGATGTCGAACGGCGCAATGCAGACCGGATACCTCGTCGTGACCTGGGACAACCAGAACATCCTGCGCCATACGGTCATCGGCCCCGGCGGCCGGGTGCTGGTCGAAGAATTGCGGACGAACACCGACACCTACAAGATCTTCGCTAATCATCCAGGCGTCTCGGCCCAGACGGTCGTCACCGGCCCGGGCACCGGCAACATTTATTCGCCGGTCGGCTGGGTCACGCTCGACACGACGATCGGAAACAACGTCGACGCCTACCTGGATCGCGACAACAACAACGCCGCCGACACGAACGGCCGGCCGGTCTCGTCGACGAAGACGTTCGAATACACCTTCAGCCTGACGGCGGAACCGACGACCACTGAGAATCAGAAGGCGGCAGTGACGAACCTCTTCTATCTGAACAACGTCATTCACGACAAGCTGTATCGCCACGGCTTCACCGAAGCGGCCGGCAACTTTCAGACGAATAACTTCAACAAAGGCGGCTCCGGCAACGATCCGGTCCTGGCCGAGGCGCAGGACGGCGGCGGCACGAACAACGCCAACTTCGCGACGCCGTCCGACGGCAGCAAGCCCCGCATGCAGATGTACCTGTGGACGCAGTCTTCACCCAGCCGCGACGGCGACCTCGACTCCGACATCGTCTGGCACGAGTACGGCCACGGCCTGACGTGGCGGATGATCGGCAGCATGAGCGGTCCCTTCGCCGGGGCGATTGGCGAAGGCATGAGCGACACTCTCTCGATTTACACCAATCGCGACGACGTGGTCGGCGAGTACTCGTACAACAATCCCAAGGGCATCCGCCGATACCCGTACACGAACTATCCCCTGACCTACGGGGACGTCACCGGCAGCAGCGTCCACAGCGACGGCGAGATCTATGCCGCGACGATGTGGAAGCTGCTGGAGCTGTGGGAGGCGAGCGGCCGCTCGCAGGATACGCTCTTCGACGTCATCGTCGACGGCATGAACTTCACGCCCTCCAGGCCGGCCTACGAGGACATGCGGGATGGCATCCTGGCGTCAGCCAAAACGCAGGCGGAAGACTGCGTCATCTGGAAGGCGTTCGCGCAGTTCGGGATCGGCGAGGGGGCGAACGGCGTCGAAGTATGCCGCGCGTTCTCGTGCTCGGCCTCGGTCACCGAGTCGTTCGTGGTACCGTCCGCGTGCAGCGCGACGGGCGGCAACACTGCACCGGTCGTCAGCATTTCATCGCCAGGCGATGGCGCGAGCTTCGCGTCAGGCGCGTCGATCACATTCAGCGGTTCGGCATCCGACGCCGAGCAGGGGGACCTCTCTGCGAGCCTCGCCTGGATCTCGAGCCGCGACGGTCAAATCGGCACGGGCAGCTCCTTCAGCCGCACCACCCTGACGGTGGGGACGCACACCATCACGGCGACGGCGACCGATATCAACGGGGCCAGTGGATCGGCGTCGGTGTCGATCACGGTGACGGCGCCCGTCGGCGGCGAGGATCCCACTATCACGCTGGCGGTCTCTGGCTACAAGCTGAAGGGGGTGCAGCACGCGGACCTAACCTGGACCGGCGCCACATCCACAACCATCGAGATCTACCGCAACGGCGTGAAGATCGCCGACACAGCCAACAGCGGAGCCTACACCGACAACATCGGAGCGAAGGGGAGCGGGTCGTATACATACAAGGTGTGCCAGGCTGGCACGACGACCTGCTCACCGGACCGGACGATTGTGTTCTGATCCCGATTTGATCCGGACAGCGCGATACTCGGGGGACGCGGCCGCGGCCGCGTCCCTTTTTTCTAGAGGCGGCTTGAATGCTCGGAACTGTCTACGAGGTCGAGGCCGCGTTCACGGATGTCATCGACACCGCGGCCGCGTGGATGCATGAGCACGCTTCGAAGGTAAGTCCAACACTCGGCCTGAAATGAAGACGCTCAGCATCGCCACCACCATCCACGGCCGTGTGCTGGTGCGCGAAGCCGCTGATCCGGTTGCGGTCATCGTCGGCTTCCACGGCTACATGGAGAACGCCGAGATCCACATGGAACGTCTCGAGACGCTGCCTGGATCCGAGCGATGGACGCTGATCTCGGTCCAGGGTCTGCACCGCTTCTATAAAGGACGGACCCAGGAGGTCATCGCCGGATGGATGACGCGCCAGGATCGCGACGAGATGATCGCCGACAACATCGAGTACGCGAATGGCGCGATCGAGGCGGCGGCACCGTTGGATGTGCCGGTCTTCACGGCGGGCTTCTCGCAGGGTGTGGCGATGGCGTTCCGCGCCGGCGTCCGCGGACTGCGACGCGCGAGCGGCATCATCGCGGTGGGTGGCGATGTGCCGCCTGAGCTGCTCGCAGATCCGTCCGCGGAGTTTCCAGCGGTCCTGCTGGCGCGGGGCGAGACTGACGAGTGGTACACAACTGAGAAGCTGAACGCCGACATCGCCGGACTTGGTGCGCGCGGCGTTCACCCCCTGCCCTTCCTGCATCCGGGCGGTCACGACTGGACGGCGGACGTGGCGGACGCCGCCGCGCGTTTCATCCAGAAGCTCGCCGAGGCGTAATCGCGGCGGTCCGGAGCATCAACCCCGGACCGCCCTTCGCAGGGTTCAACTCTCAGTAATTTCCGCAGCTCTGCCCTATCGTCAGCGGGCGACCGGCACGGGTCGCGTCTGAGATCAGCCCCGCCGTGGCCGTCCCGGCGACGCCTGCTGACGCCGACGCCGACGCGCGCAGCGCAATCGCCACGGTGCCGCTCACGATCGGACCACGTGTCGCGAGTGCGTTCAACTTATCGACGGCGACCCGCACGCTCACTGACCGGGCGGCCAGGTTGAAGCCGCCGGCATCGGCCTGCCCTCGCTTCGTGTATCTCAGCGTGCCGTCCACGTTTCGTGTTGCCGTGCCATACGAGTACGACGGCACACCGAGTGCGTCCGTCTCGGCCTGCACGTACCACTGATCGGCGCGATCTGACAGGCCGGGCTTAGTCGGGTTCGTGGAGAAGTTCATTCGCCAGATGCCGTTGGGCGGCAGCGTATCCAGACCGGACGCGCGCAGCGTGGCGCCCACCTGCAGACCAGCCGCGCCGCTGAAGCAGCCGTAGTCGACCGACAGAATGTCTGCAGGCGAGTCGATCTCGGGCTGCAGCGGCGGCCTTGTCGCGAGCGCCGCATCATGGCGCCAGTCCATCACTTCGGGCTGCAAATCATCGATGACCGCAGCTGACTCCTTCTTGCTCACCTTCGTCATCTTACCGGTGTGCAGACTCGGGCCGGCGACCTGGTGAGTTACCCAGGTATGGCCGCTGAAGTCCTGCGAATCATCCGTGTAGGCGATGAAGGCAAAGCCGAGCGGGTCGATCGCGACCTGGAAGTAATCGGCGAGGTTGCGGTTGGGTCCACCGACAACGAAGCCGGCGAGCGAGATGTCGGCGCCATGATTGAAGTGATCACTTGCGATCGTCTGCAGGATTGTCGGGCTGGACGACGTCGCGTTCATCGTCGACGCGAAGTAGACCCGCCAGTTGGATGCTGGCGTGTTCCCGCTCGCGCCGCCCTCGGCGAGGGTCGCGTCGGAGCCATACCAGACGATCGCAAGAGAGCCGGGTCGCTCTCCGGTTTCAATCCATGGCATCAGCGCGGAGCTGCCGGCGGGCATGTCGCTCACCCGGACCGGAACCGACCATGTCTTGCCCTGGTCGGTCGAATGCGCGATGAAGATGGCGCTGCCGCCGTCGGAGTAGGCAACGTAGACAGTGCCATCGCTCGCAACCTTGCAGACCGGAAACAATGATGCGATCCGGTTGTTGCCCTTGGCCGCTACGACCTTGGTCCATGTCGCCGGCGGTAACGCGGCGTTGAGCGGGTGGCCAATCGCCACTCGCACTTCCTTGTTGCCCTCGGTCCCGTCACCCTGGTGGCAGAAGTAGACGGTTCCGGACCGCTGATCGACATCGATGTTGCCGGTCGTGTTCCCAGCGACCGCAGCAAGGTTTGCCGGCCCGTAAGAAAGCCCGGCGTCGTCAGAGCGGTTGATATAGAACTTGGATGTGGCCTGCAGGCCGGTGAACTCGCGGTAGCCGAGATACACGACATCACCGCCGAAGAACTCCTGCCACTGCCGATCGTCGACCGGGACGGTCGTGTTGCCTGCGGCGTTGCGGTCATAGGTCTCGGCGCGATCCTGCGAGCGCTGGGAAGAAATATTTGCGGCCACGAGGCTGGACGTCGCGACGGCTGGATCGGAATCCGGTGCCGCGCCGGTCCGCGGCTTGAACCCGACGGCGATATCGATGTCTCCACCGCCGTCGGCACCGAGGTCGCTCTCGTCTTCAGGGTGGATGGCGTCAGGTTGTCCCTTGTACGACGGATTGACCGCGTTACCCGACAGGTCGAACGTGATCGCCGAGGCAGTCAGCCACGGATCGTAGGTCGGGCTATTGGGATTGAGGTCGAAGCGCCAGAGGTCATTGCCGCCGGTGAGGCCGCGGATCGCACCTGCGTATGCATTCCCCTTGTAGTCGACCCGCACACTGGGCTCGACATCCTGCCCCGCGCCGGTGGCGTAGAGCGGACGATTGCGGCTGAACTTGATCCCCGTCTTGTCACCATGAACGAAAGTGGCCTGACGAGTGGGTGACACGGGGATGTCTTCGAGAGAGAGGTCACCGCGATATGGATCGGCGGGGCCAACCGCCCAGTAGACGACATGAACCGTGTACTTGTCGTTCACACCCGCGGTCACGTTGGCGTTGACATCAAAGGTGTTCTCTTCGGAGGTCTGCGGTGCCCCATTGCCGGACCGTCCCACTTCCGGACCTGCGTTGGAGGCGGCGTGCACATACACGTCGTAGTCATTGAGCTGATTGGTCCAGGAGATCTTGAAGCGGACGCGCTTGGCAACATAGCTGCCCGGTGCGAGCGTCAGGGTGTAGGTGTCGCAGGTGGTGCCCTCGACACAGGTGGTTTCGCCTTCCGGAGAGACGCCGGGGCCAGGGAACCCATTCCACGTCAACGATCCGCCGGTCGGGCTCAGCGTGCCGGCCGATGGCGCCGCGGCACCGGCGATGGCGTGTGTCACCGCCAGCAGTCCCACCAGCCCCGCCGCGCAAGCAAGGGCGCTTGCCGCGCGAACATGAAGTCCTTTCCTCATACACCCTCCAGCAAAAAATACACGCCACGAATTCACAAAATGGCCGCAAATCGCCGCGGATCGCACAACCCGTGGCATCGCGGCGCCCACCATTGCAAGTGTCGTGCTCGGATTCGGGTAGTATTACTACCAGCCAAGGGTTGGCGCGCTTGCGGGTTGTGGCAGGCCGGGATACGCTGTCGTCCTTTCTCTGTTTTATCGTGAAGGATCTGGTGCGTATGACATCCGGGGTGCCAGACAGCAGCCGTGACCGACTGCTCGCGGCGGGCAAGGCGTTATTTGCCCGCGGCGGGTTCGAACAGACATCCACGTCAGCCGTGGCTAAGGAAGCGGGCACGTCCGAGTCGCAACTCGTCCGCTACTTCACTGGCAAGGCCGGGCTCCTCGAGGCGATCTTCGAAGACGCCTGGAAGCCGATGAACGCGCACATCCATGACATGCTCGCCGACGCCGGGAGCGGACGGGCCGCCGTCAACGGCGTTCTTACCACGGTTCTCTCGGCCTTCGATCGCGATGACGACCTGGCCACCCTCTTCCTCTTCGAAGGGCGACGCATTCGCGGTTCCGAAGTCAGGCTATCGGCGGGGTTCGTCGCCTTCAACGACGTCGTCGTGCGGCTGATCCGCCGAGGACAGAAGGATGGTTCGTTCGCGTCGACGTTCGACGCGACTGCCCTCGCGGCAGCGCTCATCGGCGCCGTCGAAGCCATGGTGCGCGAGCGGCTTCTTGCCAGGCGCTCGCGCAACGCGAAACCATTCACAGACAAGCAACTGCACAGCATCTTCGAGGCAATGCTCAACGGCTTCGCGCCCCGGCCGGTGCAATAGGTCCGATACAATCGAATCATGCCCGTCGACGCCGTCCGCTCACGCAACCGCGAAGAGATCGCCGAACAGTACAAGTGGAACCTGAACGACATCTTCCCGACCTGGGAGTCGTGGGAAGAGGGATACAAAAGAATCGAAACCGGGATCGAGCGCTACTCGGCGCTTAAGGGCACACTTGCCTCCGGACCGGGGCGCCTGCTCGAGGCCTACCAGATCTCCGACGAGCTCGGGCAGCTTGCCTATCGCGTTTGGTACTACCCGTCGCTGCAATACGACGAGGACCAGCGCGACAACGCGGTCAACGCAAAGCGACAGCAGGTGCAGATCCTGTTCGCACGCCTCGCCCAGGCGCAGTGTTGGTTCAACCCCGAGCTCCTGCAGATCCCGCTCGAGACGGTGCGCGCCTGGATCGCATCGACTGAAGGGCTGACGGTCTACCGCTTCGCGATCGAGGATCTGTACCGGCAGCAGGAACACGTCCTCGACGAAGCCGGCGAACGCCTGATGTCGCTCTCGAGCAGGCTCGCCTCGACGCCGAACGAAGCCTACTGGTCGCTCTCGACGGCGGACGCGAAGTTCCCGACGATCACGCTCTCGACCGGCGAAGAGGTCACGGTCTCATACGGTCAGTACCGCGCCATCCTTGCGACCAGGCGCGAGCAGGCGGACCGCGAGAAGGCGTTTCGCGCGCTCTACGGCACCTACCAGTCCACGGTGAATACCTACGCGACGCTCTACAACGGCGTCTGCCAGCGCGACTGGTTCCACGCGCGAGCGCGCGGCTACACGAGCACGCTCGAAGCAGCGCTCCACGGCGACAACATTCCGACCTCCGTTGTCGAAACCCTGATCGAGACGACGAGAGCTGGTGTCGAACCGCTGCGCCGTTATCACCGGTTGCGCCGCCAGACGCTCGGTGTGCCGAGCTATCACGTGTTCGACTTCGCGATTCCGCTCGTCACCTACGACAAGAAGTACGCGTACGACGAGGTCCTCGACTGGATCACTGAAGCGGTCGCGCCGCTCGGCAAGGAGTACCAGGCCCGGATGCGCGAAGGCTTCGCCGGGCGCTGGATCGACGTCTACGAAAACGAAGGCAAGCGGAGCGGCGCCTACTCAGCGCCGGTGTACGGGACGCATCCCTACATGC
>JACDDJ010000544.1 GCA_013817065.1 Acidobacteriota bacterium | reverse complement strand
TCGTTTGGCAGGGGCGAAGCACTGGACCGGGTACGCACGGCAATCTGGGAGACGTCGCCGTGGATGATTGATTTCGGGGGACAGGTTGCGGTCTCGAGCGTATCGCCCGACGGCACCGGCTGGCCCGTGAGTATCGCGCACCCTCAACGGCGCGACACGCCCGCAATCAGCATCACCATGACTTCAGGGTCGCTCTCGACCTCAGCGGGATCCGAGCGCGACCTCTGGTCAGACGGCCAGCGCGTGGGACACATCCTCGACCCTCGGACTGGCGAGCCCACCCGGTTCGAGGGCACCGTGACCGTGTGGTCCGAGAACGGGCTTGCCGCCGATGCCCTGTCGACGGCGATGTTCGCGATGGGCCCCAGCGAGGGCTTCCACTGGGCGGAGACGCGCGACGTGGCCGCGCTGTTCTTGGTGGTTTCCGCGGATGGCGCGCTGGAGAGGCACGCCACGCGCGCCTTCTCCAGCTGCTGTCTCCTCAGAAGATGAACTTGATCCCGATCTGCATCTCCCGCATGGTGCCGACGATGTCGGTGATGCGGCCGGCATTGGGCAGGTCGACGACGGACGCCGGATTGGCGTAGTGCGGCTGGTTGAAGACGTTGAACGCTTCGAGGCGCAGCTGGATCTCGTTGCGCCCGCCCAGCCCGTTGAACGGGAATCGCTTGAACAGCCCGAAGTCGGTATTGAAATAGCCGGGCCCGTTGAGGATGTTGCGTCCCGCGTCCCCGAAGTTGAAAGGCGTCGCGGCCGCAAACGCGGAAGGGTCGAACCAACGGTCGGCCGAGCGATCGCTCCTGGGCAGGTTGCCGTCGGCGACGCGGTTCGGGCGCGCGTGGCCCGACTGCGCCGGGTTGAAGCTGAGCGACGGTGTGAACGGCGTGCCGCTGCGGGCGGTCGTGATGCCGTTGAACTGCCAACCGCCGACCACGGCATTGAGCCAGCCGTTGCCGAGATCCACGCGACGGCCGCTGCCGACCGGGATATCCCAGATGTAGCTCATGACCATGTTGTGACGGACGTCGAAGGAGGCCAGCCCGCGGTCGAGTTCGATGTTGCGCGCGTCGCGGTACACGGTGTCGCCGCTGATGAAGTTGGCGCCGCCCACGTCAATCGACTTGCCGTAGGTGTAGTGGCCAATCAGCGAGAATCCTTCGATGAAGCGGCGCTCCACCCGCAGGTGGCCGGCATGGTAATCGGACTGGCCGTTGTACTTGATGCCCGAGACGTTGCCGAAGCTCGGATTGGGACGGCGCGAGGCCACCGAGCCGGGACCTGGCAGCGGCGCATTCGGGTTGTAGGCCACTGACAGCTTCTCGCCCCGTGAGCCGGTGTAGCCCACTTCCACCAGCATCGACCACGGCAACTCGTGTTGCACGTTGCCGTTCCAATGGTAGGCCTCGGCCTGCGGCGCGTTCGGGTCCCAGGCGTTGAATGAGAGAAATGGGCTGAAGCGCGGATCGAGCGCGTTGGCCGGGAAGCCGCTGTCGAGCGTCACGATTGGCGTGATCAGGTCGGTGGCGTAGTTCACGTTGACGCGGTACGGCGGGTTGGCAGGCAGGCGTCCCGACGCGCCGACGGTCGGGTGGTCGCCGTAGAAGATGCCGGCGCCGCCGCGCACGACCGTGCGATCGCTGATCTTGTAGGCAAAGCCGAGGCGAGGCGCGACGTTGTTGGTATCCAGGCGCATCAACGTGCTGGGTGACACGCCGGAGGGGACGGTCGTCGCAAACGCGGAGGGAATCACCGCGGGAACGTTGTTGTCCACGTAAATCAGCTGGTAGTTGTCGAGCAGCAGGTTGGCCTGCTTGCCGCCCGCTTCCGCCGGGTGCGTGAAGAGCTCGTAGCGCAGCCCGAGGTTCAGCGTGAAGCGGTCGTTCACCTTCCAGTCGTCCTGGACGTAGCCCGCGAGGTAGTGCCAGCGGATGTCGCCGCTCAACGAGTTGCTGAGCGTGGCGGCAGACGGGATGCCGAGCATGAAATCGGCAAGGCCCGAGCCGGTGTTCTGCCGTGTCAGCGGATTCTGCGTGAAGCCGCCGTTGAAGGTGTACGCGCCGCGGGCGCTGTCGGAGATGTCGAAGAAGCTGCGGATGTACCGGTAGTTGGCGCCGGTCTTCAGGGAGTGGCGCCCAATCAGGAACGAGAAGGTATCCCCGGCCTGGTACACCTCCGAGATCTTGAAGTTTGGCAGGAAGGTCGCCTCGCCAATGTTCGAGAAGCCGCTGATCGTGATCCGCGGCAGGCCGGTTACCCCTGGGACGTTGGGGATGCCGCCAAACCCGAAGTCGGCTGGGAACTGGTCGGTGACGAACGGATACAGGTCGTCGCCGATCCGGTTGTAGCCGATGCGCAGTTCGTTGACGCGGCTGGCGCCGAACACCTGGGTCTGGCCGATCGCCAGGTTGTGCGCCTTCTGCACCTTGATCGCCTGCTGGAAGAAGGTCGAGCCGATTAGCGGCGGATCGTAGGGGCCGGGCGTTTCGTCCTCGCGGTCGGTGAGGCTGTAGCGGACGTACAGCTTGCTGTTGGTCGAGAAGCCCTGGTCCACACGCACGTCGAATTGGTGGCGCAGGACGGTGGCGTCTTTGGTCACCGCGTAGTTACCGGTGCGGTCGGCCAGATTCGGCAGCGGCAGCATGTCGATCAACTGGCGCGCCGTCGGGCTGATGCGGCCGGCCGGCACCTGGTTGTTCGGGAACGGCGTCCGGATGAAGCCGGTGCCATTGGGATTGGGCTGCGTCGTCAGGGGGTCGTACAGGGGAATCAGCGCACCGGAGGCGGTGCGGTAATCGCTGAAGTCGCCGGCGCGCTCCGCTGCGGTCGGCACCGTCTGCCGGTAGTCCTGGCCGCGCCGCTCCGAGGTCGTTTCCCAGCTGCCAAAAAAGAACATCCGGTCGCGGCGGATCGGTCCGCCGAGCGTCCCGCCGAACTGGTGTCGGTTCAGTTGCTTGGCTTCCGATGGCGGGGCAAACGGGTTGCGGGCGTCGAAGGCGTCGTTGCGCAGGAATTCGAAACCGACGCCGTGGAAGGCGTTGGTCCCGGACTTGATGGTCGCGTTGACGATGGCGCCCGCAGCCTGGCCGTGCTCGGCCGAGAAGTTGTTGGTCTGGATGCTGAACTCGGCCAACGCGTCGACCGACGGCTGCGAGACCACGTTCGAGCTGTTCTGCTGATCGACGATGCGGGCGTTGTTGTCGACCCCGTCCAGCATGAAGCTGTTGAGCACCGACCGCGCGCCATTGGCGACGAAGGCGCCGCCCGCGCCGGCGCGGTCACCACCCGCCGCCTCGAGCACGCCCGTCGCAAGGCGGGCGAGCTGCAGGAAGTTCCGGCCGTTGAGCGGCAGGTCGCTGATCGTCTTGCCGGTCACGACCTGCCCTACCGACGAGGTCTCGGATGCGAGCACGGGGCGGCCGGTCACGAGAATCTCCTCGGTGACATCGCCAGTCTCGAGCTTGAAGTCCACCCTGACTTCCTGGTCGGTCTCAAGCACCAGGCCTTCGCGAATCACCGTGCGGAAGCCCGGCAGTTCGCAACGCACCGTGTACGTGCCCGAGGGCAGAAACGGGACGTTGTACTGCCCCGTGGCGTTGGTCACCGCAACACGCGCGTCATTGGTGCTGACGTTGACGACGCTGACGGTGACGCCTGGCACCACTCCCTGGGTGGAGTCGGTCACGGTGCCGTCGATTTGCGCGGTTTGGGCGTGTGCAAGGGTCGAGCAAAGCAGGAACGCTGCAGCCGTCGCGAGCGGACGGAACAAGGCCATGGTCGTCACGGGATCCTCCCTGGATGGGTTGAGCGG
>JACDDJ010000543.1 GCA_013817065.1 Acidobacteriota bacterium | reverse complement strand
CGCTGGGGCCGTGTGCGTGGGGCGGCGCTCGGGTCTGAGAACGGACGTTATGGTCACCTCCGACCGCGCGGCCATCGACCCGGTTTGTTCGCTGGTTCGCCGCCTCGCGTCCGAGCCCGATGCGATCGACGATGTGCCGGTGGCGGCCCACGGGGAATGCGGCGACCCGGAATGCGACTGCACGCAGCCAGGCAGCCCCGCCGACTGCCGTCATCACGCGTGACGGCCGCCGTCAGACCGTGGCCGTCATCGCAACGCTCGGAGCAGCCAGGCCCTGGCGAGTCGCCATTCGCGTTTGACCGTACGCGGAGACCGCTGCAGGACTGCAGCGGCCTCGGTGACCGTCAGCCCGGCGAAGAACCGCAGCTCCACCAGCCGCGCCTGCTCGGGATCGAATTCGGCCAGGGCGTCGAGCGCAGCGTTGATCGCGATCACGTCGCTGAACGTCTCGCTCGTTCGCCGAGCGCGCGGTCCGATGTCCTCCAGCTTCTCCATCGAGACCCGTACCGTCCCTCCGCCCCGTTTTTCGGCCGCACGCGCGCGCGCGTGATCGACGATGATGCGCCGCATCAGACTTGCCGCGACGGCGAAGAACTGCGCGCGGTTGATCCAGTTGGCGCGCGCCTGGTCGACCAGGCGCAGATACACCTCGTGCACCAGCTCGGTGGGATCGAGGGTCTGGTCCGGCACGACGCGGCGCATCTGGCGACCGGCGATCCGACGCAACTCCGCATAGACGAGCGGCAGAAGACGCGGCAGCGCAGCCGCATCCCCCGCACTCCATCGCAGCAGTAGTGCAGTCACATCTTGGGATTCGGGGGCGCCGACAGGTGAGGGTGTCATCGCGACAAAGGCGCTTGAAGGTTGATGCGCCGCAGCGCCGCCTGGAAACGCGGATGCGGCCACAGTGGCAGCGCCCATGGGACGACGGCCAGGTAGACCGCCGCGTTGGCCTGCTCGTCGCACGTCCGTTCGATCCAGTTGAGCGCCATGTCGTACTCACCCAGATCCACATACGCGGGTGCAATCATGCCAGGCGAGATGTACCCGTCATGGGCGAGCGCTTCCTCCAGCAGGCGTTTGGCCTCAGGACGTCGGCCGGCGCGCGCGTACACCGAGGCGAGATTCGCAAGACTCGACGGGGTCCGGCCCGTGAGACGCAGGACGATCTCCGCCTGCTCAATGGCTTCCTCAGGGCGGTTCTGGGCGGAGAGCACATCAGCGAGGCGCCACCGGGCCTGCGGATAGCTGCCATCCAGCGCCACGGCGCGGGTCAGTGCGTCGAGTGCGTCACCCGGCCGTCCCGCATGAAACTGAATCCAGCCGATGTTCGTCGTCACGACCAGCGAAAAGGGATCGATGTCACGAGCCGCGTATGCCTGCTGCAGCGCCTCGTCGAAGCGGCCGCGCGACATGAGAAGGTTCGCGTACCAGATCCGGGGCAAAGAGGCGGCCGGATTCAATTCGATCGCGCGTCGGAATTCTCGCTCCGCCTCAATCCACCGCCACGAGTAGTGCCGCACATAGCCGAGTGCCGCATGCGCATCCGCTGAATCGGGGTCCACCTGCAGCGCCTTGATGGCGGCGGCTTCCGCCTTGGGGCGGGTCGTTCGCGGCGAGGCCGAACCCACCATGACGGTTCCGAGCTGGTTGTACGAATCCGCCAGACCCGCATGGGCAGCGGCATAGGTCGGGTCCAGATCGATCGAGCGCTGAAAGTAGTCAATCGCCCGCTGCAGCGATCCACTGGTGCGACGATTCCACTCAAAGCGACCTTTCAGGTACGCTTCGTAGGCATCAGGGCGGACGGTCGGCACCAGCGCCAAACGTGCAACGGCCTCGGGCCGGAGCTTCGGATCGATTCGGCTCACGAGCGCCTGCACCGCCTCGGCCTGCAGCACGAGAGCCTCGTCGACGCTTCGTTGGAACGAGGCGGACCAGAGAACGTCGTCGGTCTCCGCTGCGACCAGCTCAAGGTCAAGGTGCAGCTGTTGGGCGGTGCGGCTCAGGTGTCCCCGTATGACGGCGTCCGCCCCGAGCTGACGAGCGGCCTCCCCCGACGAGCGCCCTTTCGCGGCAAGGACAGCGGAGTCTCGAGCGATCACGCGCAGGTTTGTCAAAGCGCCGAGTCGCGCGACTAGCGCATCGGCGATCCCGCTGGCGTAGACTTCGTCGACCGCGGTGGACCCATGGGTCAGCGGAAGGATCGCGACCGCGCCGATTGGACGCGACACTGCGCCGGATGCAAATAGCACCGCCATCCCCACGAATAACGTCAATGCCGCAGCCGCGAGGTGACGCCGCGTCCGACCGCGGCCGAGCGCCAGCCGCACCGTCAGCAACCCTCGGCGTCCGTCACGCAGCGAAATAAGGGCGTTGCGAATACTGGCTGCATCCTGATAGCGGTTGCCTGGTTCCTTCGCGAGGCAACGTTCGATGATCAGGCGCAGCGCGAGCGGCACCGAGCGTGAGAGGGATCTGGGGGATTCAGCGAGGATGGCGGAGCTGGTCGCGAACGGCGTTTCTCCGCGGAACGGCAGTTCGCCAGCCACGAGCTGGTGAAGCAGGACACCTAGAGACCAGAGGTCGCTGCGCCCATCGGCCGGCTTACCCAGGAGCAGTTCCGGGGGCATGTAGCTCAGCGTCCCGACCGGTCCGTCGGGCCCGGCAGTGAGCGATCCTGAGGTATGGGTCCCCTCAGCGCCGGGCAGCCGTGTCGACAAACCAAAGTCGAGGACGACGGCACGTCCCGTGGGATCGATCGCGACGTTCGAGCTCTTCAAATCGCGGTGTACGACGCCTCGCACATGCGCGTGGGCAAGAGCTCCGGCGATGTCGATCCCGTACCCCAGTGCGCGATCGAGTCCCACGGGGCCCGTCCGCAGCAGATCACGCAGGGTTGGACCGTCCACAAGCTCCATGGCGATGAACCGCACGCCGTCGACACTACCGACGGTATGGATCGCGCAGATGTTCGGGTGCGACAGCGTGGACGCGTGACGTGCCTCGCGCGCGAGGCTCCGCCCGCCGTCTGGGTCGAAAGCGGTTGCCCGCGCCATCTTGATCGCCACCTGTGTTTCGGTGCGCGTGTCGCTGGCGCGATACACGTCGCCCATACCGCCTGACGCGATCAGGCTGATAATCTTGTAGTGTCCGAGCTGGGCACCAGGCGCCAGCGTCGCAGGACCGTCCTCGAAGGCGTCGCTTCCGAGCAGGGCCGCGGCAGGTCTGTCAAACAGCTCGTCGCCGCTCGCATCGTGGGCCAGCAGGGACTCCAGCTGCTGCCGCAGCGGCGCATCCTCGCCGCACATCCGCTGGAGCCACGCTCGGCGTTGTTCATCAGGAACATCGAGGGCAGCCAGGAACAGTTCCTTTACACGCGGCCAGGCCGGATTGCTCGGCGGATCGTGCGGGGAAGTTTCCGAATCGCCCATCAATCAAGAGCATAAGGGCGTGGCCCCACTTTTCGCCAGAATCCGCGTACTTGAGTCAGGAGGATCAATGCTATTTCGACAGCGAGCAAGCTCGTCCGTAGCAGCGGGGGTCGTGCTGACCTGTGCCTTTGCTGCCTCGGGCTGCAACAATGGCAACGGCGCGACGGCACCGGGCAGCACATCGCTCTACGTGGTCGGAGCTCAGGGGAACTTTCGCAGCATCAACACGGCAATGAACGCCGCTCCCGAAGGCGAAACCATTGACGTGCAAGCTGGAACCTACGGCGAGCGCGTCGTAGTCACGAAGCGGGGGATGAAGCTCCGCGGAACGTCAGCCGTGCTCGATGGCGCGCTGCTCGACGGACGCGGCATCGGCA
>JACDDJ010000057.1:388-12626 GCA_013817065.1 Acidobacteriota bacterium | reverse complement strand
GGTTCTCATCAGCTCCGTGGTTCTGGGCGCGGGAGGATTGTGCGGGATCGCCATCATGGTGGTGGGCGCGGCGGGACGCACGCGATGGCTGCTGCCGCTTCACATCGCGTTGATCGTGGCGGGCGGCCTTCCGCTGCTCGTCATCTTCATGCTGAGCGCCTGGCGCACGGCGCGGCAGGTCGGCTCCCGTCAACGCCTGGCTCTCGGCACCGCCTATGTCGTCGTCCTCTTCGCGTTCGCCGGCGCCGTCGGCATGGCGATGACCCACGACTCGCGCGCGAAGTCGCGCTACCGGATCGAAAACCCGACGGTGGTTCCCGCGAGCATGCAGGAGGAGGGACGCGGGCCTCACAGCCCCTTTTTTCCATCCTCTGCCGACACCAGCGTTCGCGGGATCATTCCCGCCAATTTTTTCATGACGAGCGAGAGCTGCGGCCGCTGCCATACCGGGATCTTCAAGGAATGGCAGTCCTCCGCGCACCGATTCTCGTCCTTCAACAATCAGTGGTACCGCAAGTCGATCGAGTACATGCAGGATGTCGTCGGGACGACCCCCTCGAAGTGGTGCGCCGGTTGCCACGACCACGCCGTGTTCTTCAACGGTCGGTTCGACCGGCCGATCAAGGAACAGATCGATACGCCTGAAGCCCAGGCCGGCCTGGGCTGCACCTCATGTCACGCGATTACCCGCGTCGGCAGCACGATGGGGCAGGGAGACTTCGAAGTCGAGTACCCTCCGATGCACGATCTGGCCGTGAGCGAAAACCCGTTTCTGCGGTTTGTGCACGACCAGTTGACCTACATCGATCCCCAGCCCCATCGAGAAACGTTTCTGAAGCCGTTTCATACGGACCAGACCGCGGAATTCTGCTCGAGCTGCCACAAGGTCCACCTCGACGTCCCGGTGAACGCGTACCGGTGGTTCCGCGGGTTCAACGACTACGACAGCTGGCAGGCCTCCGGAGTGTCCGGCCAGGGGGCCCGGTCGTTCTACTATCCGCCGACGCCGCAGAAATGCGCCGACTGTCACATGCAGCTCGTCGACTCGAATGATCCGGCGGCGAAGAACGGCAAGGTCAAGTCGCATCGCTTTGCCGCTGCGAATACGGCGCTGCCCTACGTCAACAAGGATCCCGAGCAGCTCAAGGCCGTCCAGGACTTTCTGCGCGACGGGCAGATTTCCGTGGACATCTTCGGCCTGGTACGCGGAGTCGAGGCGGGCGAGCCCGTCGAATCCCGCCGGACCGCCGCCGAGCCGCGTCTGTCGAGCACGTTTGCGGTCGGCGAGGAATCGATGAATTTCGGTTCGACCCGGACCTTTCTGTCCACGCCGGCCGATGTTATCGCACCGCTCGACAAGCTGGATTCGGTGGTCCGCCGCGGCGAGTCGGTCCGCCTCGAGGTCGTCGTCCGTACTCGGAAGGTCGGTCATTTTTTTCCTGGCGGAACCGTTGACGCGTTCGACGTCTGGGTGGAACTGGAAGCCGTGGACGACAAGGGACGCGTCCTGCTCCACAGCGGAGCCGTCCAGGACGGCGGGAAAGGCCCCGTGGACCCTGGTGCCCACTTCTACCGCAGTCTCCTCCTCGACGAGCACGGTAACCAGATCAACAAACGCAACGCGTGGGCCGCGCGCTCGATGGCCTATGTCCGGCTGATTCCGCCCGGTGCCGCCGATACCATTCACTACCGCCTGCAGATTCCCGCGGACGCCGGCGACCGCATTTTCCTGAAGGCGAAGGTGAACTATCGGAAGTTCGCATGGTGGAACACCCAGTGGGCGTTCGCCGGCGTCAGAGATCCCGCCCAGAAAGCCTTCTCCCTGGGACCTGGACACGACGACGGGAAGTTCGTGTTTACGGGGAGCACCGCAAACGTCTCGGGCGAGATCAAGGCGATTCCCGATATTCCGATCACCATCATGGCCGAGAGCAAGGCCACGTTGCGCGTCATCTCGGCCGCGAGTTCTCTGCCAGACACGAAAGCTGTGACCAACCCCTCGGTGCGGGAGCGATGGAACGACTACGGCATCGGGCTCCTGCTCCAGGGGGACATCAGAAATGCCGAGGCGGTGTTCCTCAAAGTCACACAGATGGAGCCGGGCTATGCGGATGGGTGGGTGAACGTCGCCCGCGCGAGAATCCAGGAAGGCAACATGAGCGCGGCGGAGGAGGTCCTGCGCAAGGCCCTCGAAATCGATCAGCGTCTGGCCAAGAGCCATTTCTTTCTGGCCACGGCGTTGAAGAGTCTCGGCCGGTACGACGACGCGTTGGAGCATTTACGAATTGCCGCCGGCCAATATCCGCGTGACCGGGTCGTCCTGAATCAACTGGGGCGTGTACTGTTCCTGAAACGCGAGTACCAGGCGGCTGTGGACGAGTTCAAGAAAGTCCTCGCAATCGATCCGGAAGATGTGCAGGCGCATTACAACCTCATGCTCAGTTACCAGGGACTTGGCGACGGCGCCGCCGCGGCGCGCGAACAGGTGCTGTTTACGAGATTCAAGGCGGACGAATCCTCGCAGGCGATCACCGGGCCGTTCCGCCAGTTGAATCCGGATGACAACAACGAGCGGCAGCAGATCCATGAGCACGGCAGGCCGGCCCTGCGCCCTCGATGAGCAGGATGCTGCTGGCAACGCTTGCTGTGTGCGGGGCGATCCTGGCTGGATCCGACGCGCTGCCGAAAGCTCAGAGTCCAAAGCCTCGGCCGGACCAGGTTCGTTTTTCGGACGTCACGGCCGCCGCCGGCATCCGCTTCCGCCACAACAGCGGCGCCTACGGCAAGAAGTACCTGCCGGAAACGATCGGGTCAGGAGCAGCATTTCTCGACATCGATAACGATGGCTGGCAGGACGTGCTGCTGGCGAACTCGACCAACTGGCCCGGCCGAAAAGGCACCGCGTCGTTCCCCGCGCTCTACCGGAACAACGGCAACGGTACATTCAAAGACGTTACCCGGCAGGCCGGTCTCGCCGTTGAGATGTATGGCCTTGGCGTGGCGGCTGCCGATTACGACAACGACGGCAACATCGACATCTACCTGACGGCGCTCGGCCCGAATCGCCTCTTCAGAAACCTCGGGGGCGGGAAGTTCGCCGATGTGACGGCGCGTGCGGGGGTCGGTGATCCCGACTTCTCGACGAGTGCGGCATGGTTCGACTACGACCTCGACGGACGGCTCGACCTCTTCGTCGCCAACTACGTGGAGTGGACGATCGGGGCAGACCTGTTCTGCACGCTCGACGGCCGCAACAAATCGTATTGCACCCCGGAATCGTACAAGGGGCAGAGCTCGACGCTCTATCGCAACAAAGGGGACGGGGCCTTCGAGAACGTCACGCGAAAGGCAGGGCTCTACGACCCGGCCTCGAAAGCGCTGGGCGTGGCGCTCATCGACCACAACGCCGACGGGCGCATGGATCTGTTCGTGGCCAACGACACCCAGCCCAACCGCCTGTATCAGAACAATGGCAACGGCACGTTCAGCGATGTCGGGATGACGGCCGGCGTGGCGTTCAACGAGGCCGGGGTCGCCCGGGCGGGCATGGGGGTGGATGCCGCCGACTACGACGGATCCGGCCGCCAGGGGCTTCTCATCGGCAACTTCTCCAACGAGATGATGGCCCTCTACTCGAACGAAGGGACCGGGCTGTTCATCGACGACGCGCCTACGTCCGCGGTCGGAAAGGCCTCGTTGCTGACCCTGACGTTCGCGTGCTTCTTCTTCGACGTCGATCTGGACGGGCTCCTCGATATCTTCGCGGCCAACGGACACGTGTCCGACGACATCAGCACGGTCCAGCCCAAGGTGACCTACGCACAGCGGCCCCACCTGTTCCTCAACCTGGGCGCGAAGAAATTCGAGGAGATTTCCGCGCGGCTCGGGCCCCCCTTTCAGCAGGCGGTCGTCGGGCGCGGCGCGGCCTACGCGGACGTCGACAACGACGGAGATCTCGATCTGTTGACCACCGCCAACAACGGACCGGCGCGCCTGCTCCGCAACGACGGCGGCAACGACAACGGGCTCCTGCGTGTCGTCACGATCGGCAGCGCGTCGAACCGGAACGGGATCGGTGCGAAGGTCAGACTGACGCTGGACAACGGCAAGACCTTATCGCGCATGGTGAAGACCGGCTCGAGCTACCTGTCGCAGAGCGAGCTGCCGCTCACGTTCGGATTGGGAAGCGCCGCGACCGTCAAGAGCGTCGAGGTGACCTGGCCCGGCGGCCGTGTTGAAAAGCTCGCGGGAGGCGCCGCCAACCGCGTGATCACCGTGCAGGAAGGCAAAGGGATCGTTCACAGCGCACCGCTCGGCCGGGGAGGCCGATGAACATGACGCACCTCACCCGGACGTCCGTTTTTCTGGTCGGCCTCCTGACCTTCGCGGGGATCGTTCCCGGCCTTGGACTGCAGACCGGACCGGCCGACCGCGAACGGGCCTACCGCGCGAACAACCTGGGGGTGGCCCGTCTCGAGCAGTTCGATTACGACGGGGCGGCACAGTCGTTCCGCGAGGCGCTGCAGATCGATCCGGCGCTGACGATCGGTCGCCTGAACCTCGCGCTCGCGCTCTTCTATGCCAACAACGCGGAAGGCGCGCTCCGGGAAGCGCGCGTCTCGGCCGAGCGGCTGCCCGACGCCCCCCAGGTGCATTTCCTGCTCGGGCTGCTGGCCAGGTCGCTGGATCGCCCGGAGGAGGCAATCGCGTCATGGCGTCGAGTCCTTCGGCACGATCCATCGGACGTCGGGACGAAGGTGCATTTGGGCCAGGTCTACCTGCAGCAGCGCAGCTTTGGCGACGCCATCGCCCTCTTCCGTGAAGCGCTCACCGCGGAGCCGTATAACGTCACGGCCGCGTACAACCTGGCGACGGCCTTGATCCGGTCCGGCGCCGCGGCCGAAGGCAAACAGGCGATGGACCGGTTTCAGGCCCTGCGCGACAGCACGTACGGAAAGACGTACTCGCAGACGTATCTGGAACAGGGCAAGTACGCCGAGGCGATTGCGTTTACCGGGGCCGAGCCCGAGCTGGTGGATCTGCGAACACCGGATGTCACGTTTGCCGATGCCACGGCGGTGTCGTTTCCGCAGCCGAGGCCGGGTCGGTCCGTTCCGGGTGTCGAAGACATGCGGCTGGCGGCGGCGGTGGCCGGGGGCATCACGCTCGTCGACGCGGACGGGGACGGCGATCTCGACCTGATCGAGACCGGCCGGCGCGGGTTGCGGCTGTACCGCAACGATGCGGGTGTGTTCTCCGACATCAGCGAGCCGGTCGGGCTGACGACGCCGGCGGGCGGGGTCTCGATCGGCGCGGTCGCCGCAGACTACGATAACGATGGCAGGACCGACCTGTTCATCCTGCGCTACGGCGGCAATCGGCTGCTGCGGCAGACGGCCGGTGGAGGGTTCGAGGACGCCACGAAGACGTCGGGCTTGCCCGCGTATACCCACCTCGCGCGCTCGGCGGCGTTCGTTGACGTCGATCACGACGGTGATCTCGACATACTGGTCGTCGGCTTCGCCGACGATGCTGCAGCGCGCCGCACCCGAGCCGACGACGGCGGGATGCCGCCGGATTTTGCACCGGCGCCGAACCAGTTGCTGCGCAACAACGGCAACGACACCTTCACCGACATCACGGCGGCGGCCGGCGTGGCCGGCGGCGGAAACGGCGTGGCTGTCGTCGCGACGGACTTCGATAATCTCCGTGACATCGATCTGCTGATCGTCGATGCACTCGCTGCGCCGGTGCTGCTGCAGAACCTCAGGGACGGGTCGTTCCGTGATGCCGCACGCGGCGCCGGCCTGCCGCCGGCCGGGCGCTATACGACTGTCGCCGCCGGCGATGTGAACAAGGACGGCTACACCGACTTTTTTTTCGGCAGAGCCGATGCCCCTGGCGTCTTCGCCCTGAGCGACGGCAACGGCCGGTTTGCCGTCGCTGCGGCCCCCGCCGCGTCTGAGGCGGCGCGCGGAGCGCAATTGCTCGATTACGACAATGACGGCCTGCTCGATCTGTTCGTTCTGTCGAACCGTGGGGCACACCTGTTCCGCAATCTGGGCAACCGCTGGGCCGACGTCACCGCAGCGGCGGCGCTCGCCGCACTGACATCCGAGGGGGAGGTATTGCAGGCCATGGCGCTCGGGGATGTGGACGGTGACGGCGACACCGATGCGATCGTCCGGCTGACCAACGGTGATGTGCGCCACTGGCGGAACCAGGGAGGCAACCGGAACCCGTCGCTGCAGGTCCGCCTGGCCGGCCGGGTCAGCAACAGAAGCGGTGTCGGATCGAAAGTCGATTTGCGTGCCGGCAGCCTGCGTCAGAGACTCGAATCATCGGCGGCCACCCCCGCCGTTGCCACCGCCGATCTGCTATTCGGCCTCGGCGCTCACCGCGCCGCCGACGTCGTCCGCGTCCTCTGGCCCTCCGGCACGCTGCAGGCGGAGACGGACTTTGGACCGGCGCCGGAGAGCACGCAGCCAGGGAGAAGGGTTGTGACCGTCACCGAACTCGATCGCAAGCCCTCTTCCTGTCCGTATCTGTACACCTGGAACGGCAGCCGTTTCGAGTTCGTGACCGACTTCATGGGCGGCGGAGAGATCGGCTACTGGGTTGGGCCAGGGAAGTGGAACCATCCGGATCCAGACGAATACGTGCGCATCCGCGCCGATCAGCTGAAATCAAGGAATGGCCGCTACGAGCTGCGCGTCACAAACGAGCTCGAAGAGGCGTTGTTCGTCGATCGGCTCCAACTGGTCGCCGTGGATCATGCGGAAGGCGTCGAGGTGTATCCGAACGAAGGGCTGGGTGCGCCGGTTTCGACAGGCTCCAGGCTTCAGGCTTCAGGCTTCGGGGTGACGACGACGCGCGGCGCAGCCGCGCTGGCCGGGGCGACCGACGAGCACGGGCACGATGTCCGAGAGCGGTTGGAGCGGATCGACCGGACATACCCGGACGACTTCAGCCTGCGCCCGATCCGTGGATACGCCGGGCCACACACGCTGACGCTCGACCTGGGCGATGCAGCCGATCGGGCCGTCCTGCTGATGACCGGGTGGACTGACTACGCGTTTTCAGGCGACAACGTCGCCGCGCATCAGAGCGGCCAGACGCTGAGCCCTCCGGCGCTGCAGGTGAAGGACGCGCGCGGGAGGTGGCGCACGGTAATCGAGAACATCGGCATTCCCGTCGGTCGTCCGCAGACCGTCGTCGTCAACCTCCGGGGGAAGGTGCCGCCGGCGACCCGTGAGGTGCGCATCGTGACGAATATGCGCATCTACTGGGATCAGGTGCTCGTCGATTCGTCCGGGGGCGGGTTTCCGACCCTCCTCACGCGCCTCGATCCCGTCGTCGCCGATCTACGGTGGCGCGGGTTCTCCGCCGAGTCGACACCGGACGGGCGGCAGCCTTACGGCTACAATTACGAGCGCGTCGCGACCGTGTCTCCCTGGAAAGTGATGACCGGCCGGTATACCCGAGAGGGAGACGTCGGGCCGCTGCTCGCCGCTCGCGACGACATGTTCGTCGTGTCGCGCCCCGGCGACGAGATTGCGTTGTCCTTCGATGCGGCTTCCCTCCCGTCGCCGCAGCCGGGCCTCACGCGCACGTTCCTTCTCTACGTTGTCGGGTACAGCAAGGAGATGGACATCAACTCGGCGAGTCCGCACACCGTGGAGCCGCTGCCGTTCCACGGCATGAGCGCGTACCCCTACGGGCCGGCAGAGCGCTATCCGCAGACGCCCGCCCACCTGGAGTATCTGGCGCGCTACAACACGCGCACTGTCTCGAAGCCGCTGCCGCCACTCGAGATCGTGAAGTAGGCTTTCCAGGGCGTCGTTCGCGACGCATTTGTTGGAGGGCGGAGCCGAGATCCGCACCGTCCAGCAATTGCTCGGCCACAAGGACGTCAGCAGGACGATGGTGCCTGCGCACGTGCTCAATCGCTGTGGGCGCCAGCGAGGTACAATACGCGCACCGTCTCGAGGCCGCCGCCGCTCGTCATCGAGAAGCAGGCTCGAGGCGATGGAGGGGTGATGATCGACAGCGTGAAGTCGGGCGCCAGGTTCCCATGGCCCTTCGGGTTCAAGCCTGCGGAAGTGCAGGCGGCACTCAAACGGCTGCTGCCGGGCCAATGACGCTCCGCTACGCCGTGGCCGCGTGCCAGACCGATCTGGCCAACCCGATCGATCGCCGTCAGATGACCGCGAATACCGACCGCATGCTGTCGATGATCGATTCGGCGGTCGCAGGCAGCGCGCCGTTTCTGCCGGTGCGGCTCGTGGTCTTCCCCGAGTTTGCGCATGCCGCGCCAGTCTTCGCGTCAGTGGCCGAATTACTGGACAAACTGGCCGTGCCGATCCCCAACGAGCACACCGGCCGGCTCGAAGCCAAGGCGCGGGAACACGGCCTCTACATCCAGAGCGGATCGATGCTGGAAGCCGACGCGCGCTGGCCCGGCGCCGTGTTCAACACCACCTGCCTCATCGGCCCGGAGGGGATGCTCTACAAGTACCGCAAGGTGAACACCTGGATCCCTTACGAGGTGCATTCGAGTCCTCACGATCTGCAGGGGTACGACGAGCCGCTGTTTCCGGTCGCCGACACTCCCATCGGGCGGATTGGTTGCGCGATCTGCTACGACTGGTTGTTCCCTGAGGCGATCCGTCAGCTTACAGCCAACGGGGCGGAAGTCCTGGTGCGCGTCTCGGCCTACATGGATCCGTGGGGTGCGATGGAACCGATGAACTGGTGGTCCATTGTGAACCGCTGCCGGGCGATCGAGAACATGTCGTATGTGGTGGCGGCCAATCAGGGAGCGAGCCTCCGGCACTATCCGCCCTACTCCTGGCCCGGTGGCAGCCAGGTCGTGGATTTCGATGGGAGGATGCTTGCGGAGGCGTCTCCAGGCCCTGGCGAGCGGATCGTCGTGGCCCCCATTGACATCAGCGCCCTGCGCCACGAGCGCGAAACCAGGCGCGGTCATCACATGCTGTCGCATCTGCGAACAGAGGCGTACCCCGTTTATTCCGCGCATCAGTACCCTCCGGCGATTGCAGGCGCGCCAGACGGCTTGCCGTCGTACGAGCGCAACCTCGAGTTGATCGAGGCGGCCAAACGGAAGCTGATTGGGGTTCCGGCCGACCGGCCGCCGCTGGCGGCGAAGCGGCCGTAGCTCCATCCTTCAGGAGCCTCTCTGAAGACTGCCTCTCTCTCACTGACACTCGTCCACCGGAGCAGAAAGGTTGCTGCATTCCTGCAGCATGCCCTGGTCAGTGGCGACGCGAATGTCTTCGTCCGCCTTCATGCTTGTCTAGATGTAGGTGCGAGCAAGCTCTTTCGACACGCAGTTGGCGAGCTCCAGCGCTTTGCTGTGGCCAATGTGGTTCTCTCGGGAGAGACGTTTTCCATAGCTGAGAACGTGGGCCTGGCGAGGAACCAGGCGCGTAGCCTGTTCCCCGTGTCGGCGCCGGGCGTTCGGGCAGCTCGGGCCATCAAGGTCTGCTCACGCGCAAACATGAGATAGCCCGGTGGGGCGTATGCGGCCGCGCTCAAGGTGCCCTAATAGGGCACCTTGCTCTCTTCACTCGAATCCAACGATCCAATTGCCATCGCGGAGTTCTCCTGGTGACGGCTGCGGCGGAAGTAAATGAAGTGACGGCCATCGGGTAGGAAGAACGCGAGGAACTGCCCGTCCGGCGACCAGAACGGCAGATGAAGGCGCCGTCTGTTCCCGACAGGAGGTTGGCCGCCAGCGATTTCATCGGGCGCACCCAGAGTCGTCGTCTCCCCGAATCGTCCGGGGCCGTGAATGCCAGGGACCGGCCGTCGGGAGCGCCATCGAATCGATCACGGCCCTCCGCGTGAAGCAACCGTCGCGTCTCTGCACCGTGACTAATGATCACGCCAGAGACGGAAGGGCGGCGCGGCGACATCAAGCCTAACTGCGGAAAAGCCACAACGACTGCGTTTCAGCCGCGGCGGCCGATGATTGCACCGGCCGGACGGCGTTCGTCGTATCTCCGGACTCCGTGCACTCTGGGTCTATAGCATGTCGGCGCCACATTCGCGGCAGGGCGCTGAGCTCAGCAGTGTGTTCTGCATGACCATCCTTCGTGCGTGAGCGGGACGAGCAGCCGCAAGTCAGCTTAGTCCATCTTCCGAAAGACGGGCCTTGCTTCAGATAACCGTGTTGGTCTACCAGACGCCGGGATCAAAGGCCGTGGAAAAATTGGAGCGCTGCGCGTCTCCCGGTCTCGGAACAATTCGAAGTGGGTGACATGCCGAATCGGCGATCAGATTTGCGGCGGATTGCGCGTGAAGTGACCGCAGTTGGCAACGAAAAACACGAACCCTGCGCTGCGTCGAGCCTTCGATATAACCGTCTTGGCATAACCGACGACGGGCCTTCTAATCCGGGGGCCGCAGGTTCGAGCCCTGGCGGGTGCGCCAACCTTCGCTCACGCTTGCCAATCCACGTGAGCGTCGGTTAATGGCCAAGAACTGGTCGTGTCACGCATTGCTATCCCCATACTGGCAATATGACGCCCGGGCGCATTATCAAGAACCCTCCGAAAGCCACAAGAACAGCGATCTCGTGTAACCCTCCGCGGTCAGGCGCAACGTGCTCATGACGCCGGAGAGGGAAGTGTATGAACCCTCAAACGTGCCGACAACGTCTCGGCCTTCGAACACCATCCCGGTGAAAGTAAGGGACAGGTTCGGCCGCTGGTATGTGCCGGAAACGGTAATCGGCACTGGCGACCCCGCTTGCCCCTCTCGCATCGTCCCTGTACCCTGCAGGCGGCCGTCGGGCGCTTGGGTGAGGGAGAAGTCAAGTTTGAGGATGCCGCCCAGCACGTCGCCAGACCACGGACCTGCCGCCGACCGGACAGCCTCCTCGGTCTGTTGGCGGAGCGCATCCTCGATCTCCGGTCCTGTCGGTCCCGTATAGGTGCAGGCAGTCAGGGCTGCAAGGCTGCAGCACACAATGAACGCGGTGAGGCGCTGAGCACTATCTGTTGGCATAGCCACCCTAGTCGTTGTCCGATGTTTCCCACTCACACGTTACCGTCTCGGTCCCTACTGGCGCGTCATCGTCACGGACCCGTTCACCGTCATGGTCGAAACCTGCTGCCCTGTCGTGGGTGACGTGACGATGAACGTTTCGCTGTAGGTGCCGGTACCTGAACTGCCGCTCGTTGTGATGTCGGCGGCTACGGTCGGGGACGTAATCCTTAGTTCTCCGCCTGACGAGCAGGCCACCGGGATCGACGGTGATGCCGGGCTTCCCAGCGGGCTGCAGTCAGACGAACGAAGGGAAAGGGCATTCCGCGTCGCGGTCCCGGTCAGGTTGCAATCCACGCCGTAAATGGTAGCGGGCACGCGCCCGGTCAACGCGGAACCATCCTGCTGTAGTGACAATGTCTGCGAGTACACCCTGTCCACCGACGACGCAAACACCGGGTTCAGGCAGTCACCCCCGGTGACACTTGTGATCCGCACCGCGAAGCGCCACTGGCCTCCGACTTGGGCGATTGTTGTCGGCGCCGGAGCGGAGGGACTGCTGCCGCCACATGCTCCGACCAGCACCAATTGCAGGAGGAATGCACAACGACTGAGATACGACAGAGAACCAGTCGCTTCCGGCTCCTTTCAACGCGGGATATCCCGCAGACGTGAGATCGAGGGGCGAGCATATTCAGTGCGGGGTGACCGTGTCGTGAGGGATCGATGAAAAACAATGAACTGAGTCTGAGGAAGGTGACCGTGATAATGGCCCACTGGGACGCGAGGGACCCAGCGCTTGCTAGAAATTGCAAGCCGTTCACGAACAGGCGTCCACGATCAGCCACGAAGAGCAACGATGCAGGACAGCCGACCCCCAACTACCGGGGTCGGCTGCGATCTACCCGGGCCGTCTGCCTTCCAGGCTGCTTGCTGTGCATGGTCGTTCTACATGATGCGCTCAACCCACCGGTCAGCCCTGACTCCGGCGAATTGGATCCAACCGACCGAATCACGTAGCAGTGCCGTGCCGCTCGTCACGCCGTCGTCACCGTCAGTTGCGGCTCGTCCTCAGATTCGGCAATCCGTCCCCGACATGGCCTCCTCACTCGCGCGGCATCGCGGGTGCACAGCACATCGCACGTAGCACTAGTGTCGTGTCCCTGAAGTTCGTTCGCAGAATCGGCTGACCTTGTCCAAGATGACGTCGGCGGTCGCGGTCCAGACG
>JACDDJ010000057.1:0-378 GCA_013817065.1 Acidobacteriota bacterium | reverse complement strand
TTTATCGTGGCGTTGTCGGCGCATGGCACGCAGGGTACCCGCGCCGGCGACGAAGTACAAGACTTTTTCTGAGACACGACACTAGCACGTCGCACGGCACGTCGCACGTAGCACCTCGCACACCGCACGTTTCAGGAAGGAACCTCGAATGAGAAGAGCAACCATCGCGCTCGCACTGCTGCTGGCATTCGCCACCGCGATCGCAGCACAGATCCAGGGAGGCGCAGTCTCTGGTGTCATCAAGGATGAACAGGGCGCGACGCTCCCAGGTGTCGAAGTGACCCTGGCGGGTCCGGCCGAGAAAAACACCTTCACCACCGGCCCGGACGGCCAGTTCAGATTTCTGAACGTCGCACCCGGCACCTACAGTGTCACCAC
>JACDDJ010000056.1 GCA_013817065.1 Acidobacteriota bacterium | reverse complement strand
GTTCGGAACCGTGGCCAGCAGGGGTGAGGCGGCCGCTGCCGGCGGCGCTGCGGCCCCGCTGACACCATCGGGACGCGTCGTGGTGACCAGGGACCTCGACATCCGCCAAGGGCACGTGCTGATCGGGCACGCCGGCATCCAGGGCATCCCGGAAGACCACGCCGCGCTCGAGGTGCTGAACTACGTGTTGTCGGGTGGAGGATTCGTCTCCCGCATGATGAAGCTGCTGCGCACGGACACGGGGATCACGTCGGCGTTGTCAGGATCGGTGGAACCGGGACGCGGCGTGGTGAATCCGTATCTGTGGCGCTTCAGCGGACGGCCGGAGACGATCGCCCAGGGAGTGCGCCTGGCGCTGGAGCAGATCGCGACGATGCGCGAAGGAGGCGTGACTCCTGGGGAGTTCGAGGCGGCCCGTACCGCCTACGTCGATGGCCTCGTGCCCGCGTCGTACGAGACCGCGCACGAGGTGGCGACGCGCTTCGCAGCCAAGGCCCTCTTCGGGATCTACGATTACCAGGCGCCGCAGTACCTGAACTACTACGCCGGGGACGAGGAACAGCTCGCTGCGCTGCGCAAGCTGACGCGCGAAGACGTCAATCGCGCCGCGCGCAAATATCTCGATCCTGCAAACCTCGTCATCGCCGTCGCCGGTCCGATGGCGTTGATCCGGAAGCACGCGTCCAGTGAGGAGCGCACGCTGCTGGAGGACCGCCGATGAGCACCCCGACACTACTGAACGCTCGCGTCCTCTGGAACGCCTTCTGCGAGTTGATGCGGCTTCTCTATACCAATCCGCCATCGTCTTGAGCGATGAGCGTACGGTCTCTGGAGCGAGACCGCGAGGGAGAATAGCCGGTGCGATTCTCACAGATGATCCCGGCTGTTCGCGACGCCCTATCGAGCATGGTGCCGGTGCACGCCGACTGCGCGCAGGGCGGCGTCACGATCACCCACGTCGCGTGTTTCACCCCCCGCTCTCGACGTCCCCCTCGAATGGTGAGGGACAGATGGCCGTTATGAGTACGGTGAGGATTTCAGATCGGCCGTCCCCCGCGCAGCTCCGCCGCTGCCACTCTCGAGATAATTCAGCCGCCCGCTCACACGCAGCCGCGACACCGCATCGCCCTTCTCGTCGCCGAAGCTCGGTGCGCGATGTTGGAGATGACGACGAACGGATCAACGGACCTATCTGGCCCGAGCCTGGAGTTTGAAGTTCGCGTCGACGAACACGCCGGCCGGGGCAGGGACGAACACGCCGTTGACCATGCGGCCGCTGGCCTGCGCTTTGCGGAACGGGTTGGTCGGGAAGCCGGTGACGTACATGTCGCCGCCGGTAATAATGTCGGTGTCGAAGCTGCCGGCAAAGGATCCCTGCGCGTCGGTGTAGACCCAGTACTTCGTTCCGCCCGTGATGACGGTGCCGGCCGCAAATGTGTAAAGGCCGCCGGAGGTGCTCTCCGACCTGCCGACAAGTCCAGGCACCGACGAATTGAGGCCTGCCGGGACGCCGAGGTACTCCTGTGTAAGGAGATACAAATTGCCGAACGCCACCGGTGCCTTCTGATAGTCGTAGAAGTGGAACCGCAGATCGCCGAAGCTGCCGGTCTCAGGTACAACAAACGATTGTCCGACCCAGTTGAAAGTGCCGACCTGGCCAGACGTGACCTCGAGGCCGGTGGTGAGGTCCACGAGCGTCCGAAAACTCGAGCTCGACACGGCAGGCCCTGTCACCTCGTTGACGCTGGATCCGTTGGCGCACCCGCTCAACAGGAATGACGTCAACACCGCGAAGCGAAGAGAGACAGATGGACGCATCCTCATCCTCCTTGCGAACTGATCAATGGTAGCTGGCGGCTGGCAACTCTTCAGTGCAGCATCGCCGCCCCGGTGTGACGCAGCATACGCACCTCGCGGATCCGCGTCGTCCGCACCTGGTTGGTGAACTCGAGGAACATGCCAGGGGCAGCGATCATGCGCGTCAGGAGCGCGCTGCCTCCCCAAGTGCATCCGGCGATGCGCACCCGCGCTCCCAACGCAGGATCGCGCAGGAACCATCCCCCTGTCGCCTCGAACGTCCCGTCACCGTTGGCGCGCAGGGCGTAGGTGGAATTCCTGGTACAGACGATGACCCAGTCACCGAGTTGAACGTCCGCTTCGCGCACACCCTCGGCCATGGCCCCGACTGTGGCGAGCCGCTCGAGCGAGAATGCGGTGGCGGTGCCAGTGCCCGGTTCCACAACGTCATGATACGCCCGCAAGGCCCTATCCTCCAGCGGTGCCGCTCGCCTGTCAGAAGGGTCTCGTAAACTGCGATAATCATCCGCATGGACGCTCGTGCAGCAGACCGGCGGCGGCGCATGACGAGCCGGCGCTTTGCCTCCCACGCGGAGGCGGATGCAGCCGATCTGGCATACTGGATGGCCATCCCTGAGGCCGAGCGCGTCCTCCAAGTGTGGCGGCTCAGCCTGGCGCAGTATGGTCAAACAGGAATGGGGACGATGGCTCCCGACTTCGTCGATCTGTTGCGTGCGTTCGCCGAGGCTGATGTCAGGTACCTGGTGGTCGGCGCTTACGCGCTGGGCCTTCATGGACGGCCCCGCGCGACGGGCGATCAGGACGTCTGGGTCGAGGCAAACCCTGAGAACGCCGTCCGTGTGATGCACGCTCTCGCTGCCTTTGGCGCTCCCCTGACCGACGTGACCTCGGAGGACTTCTCGCGCGAGGGAATCACGTATCAGATCGGCCTGCCACCGCTCAGGATCGACATCCTTACACAACTGACCGGCCTCTCCTTCGCAGAGGCCTGGCCGGAACACGTCAAAGCGCCGCTCGGCGACATCGAAGCGGATTTCATCGGCCGAGAGGCGTTCGTACGTAACAAACGCGCGACCGGCCGCCTCAAGGATCTCGGCGACATCGAAGGGCTGGCGTAAGCCAGCGCTGACCCGCGCGCGCTTGCGTTCGGACTGCTCCTCTGGCATCTCGCATAGGGGCCGGCGTGGAAGTCCCTGTCTCAGTGTTTAGTGATCGAGAACCGGTTCGGACCACAAAGCGCGAGACGAAAGCGGCAACCTGGGACCGCGTCATCGAGACGACGTCGTCGTGGCGCGATCCCCGAGGACGTACTGCGACATCCATTCCAGCTCGCGGCGAATCTGATCCCGCTGGTGGTAGTACTCACTGTTGCTGTGCCCTTCGCGCGGATACCACACCAGTTCAACGATCTTCCCGCGATCCTTCAGCGCCCGATAGAACTCCATCGGCTGACCGATCGGTACCCGCTCGTCATTCTGTCCGTGCAGAATCAACAGCGGCGTCGTGACCTGATCCACGTAGGTGAGCGCCGACCGCTCCCGGTACAGTTTGAGCGTCTTCTCCTCGGGATAGTTGTTGAAGAACGTGCCGATGTATCCCGGAATGTCGGTGGTGCCGTACATGCTGTGGATATTCGAGAGTCCGGCGCCCATCCGCGCGGCCTTGAAGCGCATCGTCTGCGAGACGACCCAGGACGTCATGTATCCGCCGTAGCTCCAGCCCATGACGGCGAGCTTCTGCGGATCGGCGATCCCTCGTCTGATGACCTCGTCGACGCCCGCCATGATGTCGCGATAGTCTCCGCCGCCCCAGTCCGGAATGTTGCCGCGCATGAACTTCTCGCCGTAGTTCGTGCTGCCGCGAGGATTCGGGTAGAGAACCGCCCATCCGCGGCCGGCCCATACTTGCCCGCCGTTGTGAACGCCGACCTTGAAGCCGTTGGTGTGCGCGCCGGTCGGGCCGCCGTGGACATCGACCAGCAGCGGATAGCGCTTCCCCGGCTCGTAGCCGACCGGTTTGACGAGGATGCCCTCACTCTCCCAGCCGTCGGCCGTCTTCCAGGTCAGCACCTCGGTGTCACCGAGCGAGAGGTCGGCGGCGTCCGCGTTGACACTCGTGAGCTTGCGGGGTCCGCGGAAGTCGGCGCCGGCGACAAACACGTCCGTCGGCGCACTTGGCGAGTCGGCCGTGAACGCCACCTTCGAACCGTCGCGGCTGAGTGCGCCGTTGCCGAAGGAGATCATCTGCTCTTTGGTCAGCGCGTCGTATCGACCGGCGGAAAGGGAATAGGCCACAACCGAGCGATAGAGGCGGTCGCCCACTCCCAACAGCACACTCTTGCCGTCAGGCGTCCACACCAAGGTGCCCGGCGAGTTGTCAAACCTGGGGTCGGACGCGTCGCGGACCTTTCGCGTGGCGACGTCGTAGAACATCAGGCGGGAGTTGTAGAGCGGCTTGGTCATCATCCCGTCGCGATTGGTCGTGGCGTCACCGACCGGCAGCATCGTGTAGGCGATCGTTTTCCCGTCGGGCGACCAGCGTGGGCCGCTCTCTGGCGCCGGCGTCGCGATGATCTGTTCAATGGCTTTCGTCTTCAGGGACACGAGGTAGATATCCTGCCGCTCGTCGCGGGTCATGGGCGTCGGACCGGCGCCGAACGCCAGGCGCGAGCTGTCGGGGGCCCAGCTCATGCCGCGGACGGTGTAGTCGGTCCCGGTGGTGAGCTGCGTCGCCTGCTTCGTGTCCAGGTCGATCGTCCAGATGTGCTGCATCCGGTGATCCGCTTCGAAGATCCGCTCATCATCTTTTCGGCGCCGGGCTTCTTCCTGTTCCTTCGGCAGTGGATCGCGCGCCAGGTACGCGAGCTTCCGGCTGTCAGGCGCCCACTCGTAGCCGCCGACGCCTTCTTTCGCGTCCGTGACTCGCCACGCTTCTCCGCCGTCGACCCGCATCACCCAGATCTGCGCTTTTGGGCCGCCCTCGCCATCGGCTCCCGCCTGCGCGGCGCCGCGCGTCGTCACGAAGCTGATGTACCTGCCGTCCGGCGACCATGCCGGAGAGGACTCACCCCGTTCGCCGAAGGTGATCTGCCGCGCTGGCTCCGAAGCGCTTGACGCGACCATCCAGACGTGCGATCTCATCTCTGGGGCCTTCGTGCCCTTGTCAGGTTCGACCTTGTTGTCCGGCCACTCCCAGCCACGGACGGTGAAGAGTACGCGAGACCCGTCGGGGGACATCTGGGCGCCCGAGACTCCCTTCAGGTGCAGCGCGTCATCGATCGTGACGGGGCGCTTGGCAGCGGCGCGAGGACCGGTGCCGAGCGCAAGGATCAGCGCGACACCGACGAACGTGGAACGGACTACGAATGCCATCGGTTCTTCTCCTGTCTGGCGCGGTGACGATCGGGAGCGGCGTAATCAATCCTTTCCACCCGCACGCGCTCTGTCAACTGTGCGAGTGCGGCAAGATCGTTCGTGTCGCCGGTGAGCCTCGCCCGGCTTTTGCGCCGCAAGAGTGCCGCTCGCCGGGCCGCGGGTTCAGCGGCGGTGAGCCGCCGGGGCCGGATGACAGGATCAACTCGGCAAGCGTCCGAAGGCGCCGGGAATGGTCGCAACGCAGTCACTCCTGGCTCCGTTCAGCGATAGCCGTGCTTACCGAAGGGCCTTGGAATCTCTTGTCCGGTCGGCTCGAACGTCCGCTGCGTGCGAGACGGCAGCTTGCCTTGCAATGTGCGCATGATCTCCCGTCCGCCTTCGACGTCGCCCAACCACCCGAGCATCATCCTGGAGGTCGCCATCCCGGTGACGCCGGCCAGTGCGCGGAACGTCAGGTAGGCTTCCATGAAGTCCGGCGTCCTGATGGCGACGGTCTTGTTGTCTACGGGCGACGCGTGCGGAAAGTTGATGGCGATAGCTGCTTGTTCCGGCAGGATGTATCCGTACCGATTCTCGAAGGGCGACGGCAAGGCAGGCTTCCAGGGCGTCACCTTGCCGCGTCCGCGGAGCGCGCGCTCCGCCGCCGCGGCGATATCTGCCGACACCTGGCGGCGCGGTCGCGGTTCAGCGGATTCGACGGTAACGGCCTTCTTCACGACGACGTACTCGGTACTTGGTGAGAACGCAGCGATCTCCTTCTGCAGCACGTCGTCGCCGGTCACGAGAATGAGCGGGATGTCGAAGCGTGCGGCCGAGGCGGCCACGAGCATGCTCTCGTTCATGTCGTGCCCGCCCATGATCCACCTGGTGTGACCGTTGTAGGTGTGGGCGAGAAATCCCTGCCCCCCCGCCCGGCCGTGCATGGCGATGGCCACCATCGCGGCAAAGCTCTTGTCCATCGTCTCGATGTAGGGATCGTAGGGCACTTCGCGGAGATCGAAGCGTGCGCCCTTCGGCAACTGGTCGAGAAGGTAGTCGGGCTCGTTGCTGCCGCTGCCGTGCCCGTCCGTGATCACAACCTCGGTCGCCCCCGCTTTCAGGAGCCCCGCGATCGCTGCATTGACGTCGGCGGTCAGCGATTCGCGGGTCGCTGGATAGCTGTCCGAGCCGGCAGTGACGTCCTGCGGCCGCCTCGCGCCGGTCACCCCTTCCATGTCGTAGAGGAGCAGGACCTTCACCGCGGCCTGCGCGGCCGGCCGCGGGCTCGAGAGATGGATGGCCGCCAGCGACAAGCCGGCGACCGCAAGGACGACGCGGCGATGAATCATGTGATACCTCCTTGCGTTCTCAGATCGTAGTCGGGATCCCTGCCCCGGTTGTTCTCGCAGGCTCGGGTTGTGTGTCCGCACGCCGAGGAATCTTATCGCAGTGGATCGCGGCGCACGTCCGACGACGAGGGACCGTCCTACTCGATCAGCGCTCGAGATCAGCCAGCGCCCTGCGCGCGGCGTGATAGCCGCACATGCCGTGCATGCCGCCGCCAGGCGGCGTCGACGACGAGCAGATGTAGAGACCTCGAGCCGACGTCGAGTACAGGCGGCGGGTGGGACGCCAGAACAGCTGCCGAAGGTCCTGAGCTCCGCCGTTGATGGGCTTCCGATGCGACCTCCTGGCGCACCGGCTGAAGGGCTGCGGCGTCGTGATCATGACCCTCGCCGACAGCGGCAGTGCAGTGATCTCAGAGCTTCGGGCGCGCGTCGCCGCGGCGCTTCACTTCGGCGGCATCTTCGGAGGCGCCGGCAGACGCTTCCAGATCTCGGCCAGCACCCGCTTGAAGTTGCCGCCGAGGACCAGCTCGATGCTGCGATCGCTGTACTTGCGGCGGATCAGCGCCTCGGCGACGTCGAACATCCGCTGGGGATGGTTGATCCCTTCGATGTCGATCTTCTCGCGGAAACCGTAGCTCCCCTTGTAGCCGTCGCGCAGCCGCTTGTTCTCTTCGGGCTTCATCGCGTCGTAGCCGTACAGATCGATGTCGCTGCCGATCCCCACGTGCTCGATCGACGTCAGCCGGGCGACGTGGTCGATGTGATCGACGAAGTGCTCGATGGTCGTCGGCTCCTCGCCGCGTACGAACATGCGCACGCCCGTGATGCCCATGACTCCGCCCGTCGCAGCCATCCGGCGGATGGCCTCGTCGGTCTTGCACCGTGGATGGCCCGGCACGAGCGCACGGCAGTTGGAGTGCGTGATCAGGACCGGGCGCCGGCTCGCCTCGAACGCGTCGAGCGTCGTGCGGTCGCCGCAGTGCGACACGTCCACGGCCATCCCGGTTCTGTTCATGCGCTCGACGATGGCGACGCCGAAGTCGGAGAGACCGTCGTCACGGCGCTCGGTGGCGCCGTTGCCGATGAGATTGCGCGTGTTGTAGGTGAGCTGCGCCACCCGCTGGCCGGCGGCGTAGAACGTATCCACGTCGCTCACGGTCCGGAAGTGCTCGGCGTTCTGGATCCCGAGCAGCACGCCGATCCGCCCCGAACCCTTCACCCGGTCCAGATCGGCGGCGCTGTCGATTCGCAGGAAGGCCTGGTCCTGATTGGCGAGAAACGAGTTCCAGGCGGTGAAAAATTCGAGGTTCTGCACGTAGGCATTGGGGCCACCCGTGCCGACGGCGATGTGAAACACGTTGATACCCGACGTCCGGAACGGTGCGAGATCGGCTGCCGTGAAGGCGTCTGGGTCTGACATCCAGCGCCCGAACTTCGGGAAGTCCAGCGTGAGCGGGCTGAGCATGTCGATGACGGTGGCCGTGCGGACGAGGTCCAGCGCACGCGTCGAGTACTCGCGCTGACCCGCACCGAGCAGCCGGTGGCGTCCCCGGTTGATCAGCGGCGCGCCGAGGGCGGCGATGCCGGCGGTCAGCGCGGTGAGTGCTTCTCGTCTCGTGGGCATCGTGGACGCTCAGCGGTTGGTCTGGTCCTTCTGTGTTTCTGCTGTGGTTTTCGTCAGCGTGAACACGCCGTTTGGCTGGATCAGCTTCAATTGCGTCGGCTTGCCCGTTTCGACGACGAAGCGCGCGTTGAATCCGCTGAGGCCTTTCACGTTGAACGTCGTGCCGTGGGCAGGTTCGAGTTCGAGCGGCGGTTGCCCGGGAAGCGTCAGGCTGAGAGTCGAACCGTTCAGCGTCACGGCCATCTTGAACGCCGGGTTGTCGGCCATCGCATAGTCGCCGGCGAGCTGCCGCAGAAAGCCCGCGTCGGTCAAGCGGGCCGGCGGGAGTTTCTTGAAGGCGATCGGCTGAACCGAGGGCTCGAGCGGAATGGTCAGGCGATCGACCTCTCCCTGCGCATCGGTGAAGAACTGAAAAAAGAGCTTCACCTCCGCCAGGCTCTTGTCGTCGACGTCGGCGCGGAACGTTTCGAAGTGCCAGTGAGTCAACCGCATCGGCAGGTCGTGGAAACGCCCCGAAAGTCCTTCGCCTGCGCGCGCGACCGTCACCGACCCGTACGCGGGGTGGACGTACTCGCCCGCATAAGCGTCCAGCGAGTGCGCCGGCTTCGTGCCGGTCTTCCGCTCTTCGCCGGCCGCTTTCTTCGCGCTCGCGGACGCCTTCTCACCGACGTCGCGCCGTTTCAGGGATCGTCCGTTCCAGTCGATCGGCTCGAGCCCAAGGAGCCTGTCGGAGGCGTGACGGGCGACGATATCGGGCAGCGGATTCCCATTGAGATTCGACAGTACGACGACGCCGATGCCCTCGTCGGGCAGCATCGACACCTGCGCCGAGAATCCGTCGATGTTACCGCCGTGGTGCACTCGCTTCTTCCCGCGGTACGACTCGATGATCCAGCCCAGTCCGTACGATGGCTGCTGAACCTCCAGATCCTCGAAGAGGCCGGGGAAGGTCTGGATGACCATCTGCGGCCTGTGCATGTCCTGGACCTGCCGCGGCGCCACGATCCGCTTGCCCGCGACCTGGCCGCCGCCAAGATTCAGCTGCAGCCACTTCGTCATGTCGTTGACGCTGGAATTGATCGAACCGGCGGGCCCCATGGCGTCGATCGCCCGAAAAGGAATATCGAGAGCCTTTTTCTCGGTGAGCGTATAGGGAGTCGCGAAATCGCGCCCCTTCTGTGACTCGCTCACGGCAAAATTACTGTTCTTCATGCCGATCGGATCCAGGATCCGGGAGCGAATCACGTCCTCCCACGACGTGCCGGCGACCTCCGCCGCCAGGTGCCCCGCCGTCAGGAACATCAGATTCTGGTACTGGAACTTCTCACGAAAATCCTCGTTCGGCTCCAGGTACGGCAACCGTGCGACGAGCTCGGGTCTCGTGAGCTGGGCGTTGTACCAGACCAGGTCGTGGCGGGGCAGACCGGAGCGGTGCGTGACCAGGTCCCGGGGTGTCATGCGCTTGCCGGCCACTTCGTCCTTCAGCGCAAACTTCGGAAGATACTTCGTGACTGGTTCGTCCCACGCGAGCTTGCCCTCCTCCACCAGGATCCCCATCGCCATCGTCGTGAAGGCCTTGGTCGACGAGCCGATGGCGAAGATCGTGTCGGCGGTCACCGGGAGGTTGGCCTGGATGTTTCGCAGGCCGTAGCCTTTCGCGAGCACGACCTTGCCGTCTTGGACCAGGGCGACGGCGAGGCCGGGTACGTTCCAGCTTTTCATCGCCGACTGCACGAACTCGTCGAACCCGGCGAGTGATGACGCCGCGGCGGCGGACGGATCCGCCTTTCGCTGCAGCTTGAACGGAAAGGTCTGCCCGGCCTGCGTGAAGCTGCCGGAGATGGACGCGCGGTCAGCGGCGAGCGTGCCCTTGAACGCCGGCGTGCCCGGAACGCTGGGCAACGTGAACGACACCGCCGTCCCCTGCACGACCACGTCGCCGAGCGCCAGGCCGCGTGCGCCCTGCGCGGGGATATCGATCGTGCCGCTCCACCCGCTTGCAGCACGCGACAGTTCCACTTCGATCTTGAGCTCGGTGCCGGGAATCTGTACGGCCCCCTCCCACCGGCCCGCGACCTCGGCGGTCTGAGCCGCGGCGGTCCGGGGCAGTAGAGCGTCAGTGCTGGATAGGAAAGCGATCAGCGCGATGTACGGATAGGCTCGCCAAGGAGACGCGCGCCGGATTTTGATCTTCATTGCGTGGCTCACAGGAAAAGAATTCGTCGGGCGGTCAATGCAAATGTGGTTTAACGGAAGATCAGGAGATCAGAAGAGTTGAATTTCTCCTGATCTCCTTTTCAAGGACAGCGAGCGTTCAGCTCCCTCAGAAATCGAGCCGCGCGCCGAATTGAATCCGCCGCGGAAAGATGTTCTGCAGGGCGCTGATCCGCTGGGTCGTGATCACCCCGAAGGTCTGCGCAGCCTGGAGGTTCGTTCCCGGGTCGTTAAAATTCACGTGGTTCAGCACGTTGATCGCATCGGCGGAAACGGTCAGGCGGACGTCGCCCGCCATCTTCGTCGACTTCCCGAGGCTGAGATCGAGCTGCCAGAACCCGAAGCCGCGGAACACGCCGCGTCCTGTGCGCTTATCGTTGGCGAGCTCCAGCCGGCGAACGTTGTTGAAGACGCTCTGCGGGTCGCGGAAGATGTTCAGGCCGCTGCCGTTCCTTGCCGGATCGCCGGACGTGCCGATCCCGCCCGATCCCACGACGCCCCCGTTGACATTGGCGTCCGGGATTGGGCCTGTCGGAATGGCGCCCGACCCGAACCCGAGCAGGGCGCTTCCGCCCCAAACCTGGAAACCCTGAATGATCTCGGCAGGAAAGCCGCTCTGGGCCCGGAAGATGCCCGATGTGTACCATCCTCCCCACAGACGGTTGCGGGCGATTGGCAGCTCATATACCCAGTTGCTGTTGAAAATGTGGGTGATGTCGTTAAATGACGGCCCATACTCGGAGTCGGGCTCGAAGGAGTTCGGCAGGAGTCCGGCGCTGTTCTGCACGGCGCCGACCTGATCGAGAGATCTCGACCAGGTGTAGTTGGCGTCGAAGGCAAGGCCGCCCGAGAATCGCTTGCGGACGGTCGTGAAGAAGCCGTTGTAGTTCGACCGGCCGAGCGAGGTCCGCATGAACAGCTCGAGCACCTGGAGATTGTTGAAGGACTTCGCCGCGACGAAGTCCAATCCGAACAGGAACAGGCTGCTCAGGTTGCCGTTGATGATGTTCTCGGTGTTGCTGGCCGCGACCCCTCGTGTCCCCAGGACAGGCACGAGGTTCTCGAACCACGGCTGCGGGGTGACGCTCGCAGCGCCGCCGGGGTTCGCGCGCAACTCGGCAGCCAGGGCGTCGAAGGCCTGCCCGAAGGTCTGCCCCGACGCAGGATCCTTGAACATGTAGGGCACCTGGTTCAGGTTGACGCTCTGATAGAGGTTCCGCCCGTAGCGCCCGATGAAGCCGAGCTCGACCACGATGTTGCCGCGCAACTCGCGCTGCAGGGTGAAATTGGCCGTGTGGCTGCGCGGGACCGTGATGTTCGGATCGACCACAAACGAGAGGAGCTCGCCGAATCCCAGTGCGGGCACGATCGGCGAGGTTTGCGCCGTATTCTCCGCCAGGGGAATCGGTCCGTCACCGACGCGGAACGGATCGCCGAGGGGCCCCCTGGGACCGTTGACTGACAGCGTCTGCGCGAAGCCGACGCCGAGCGTCGGGATCACGATCGTCTGGACGGTGGTGCTCCGGTCGTAGAGCAGCGAGTAGCCGCCGCGGATGACGGTCTTGCCGTCGCCGAAGAGACGGTTGGCGAAGCCTTTGGTAAACGAGGGCGTCCAGGCCGCCGAGACACGCGGCGAGACGTTCGTGTAGTCGGTGTCAAAGGCGTGCTTCCGTCCGGATTCCCGGATCGGTATGTAGGCGAGCGTCGGGTTGTAGATCTCGCCACGTTCGGCCGCGGCGCGCTTGTCGGCCAGATACTGTTGCGCATCGACGAGCTTGCCCGTGTCCCGGAACGTGAGCAACGTCTGACGGCCGTCTTTTTCTGTTGGCGGCGTCTGCCAGTTGTAGGTGAGGCCGTAGTTCAGGGTGAACGTCGGTTTCACCTGCCAGGTGTCCGCCGCGTAGAACTCGTAGGCATTGAGGTCCGACTGGCTGATCAGACCGGTGCCGATCGGATTCGGCTGCAGACTGCCGTCGCGGGTCGCGAGGTAGGCGGACGAATCGACCACCCCGAGAAGGGTCCCGTAGAGGGCGTTGTATCGTGCTATGTCGGTCGCGGCAATGAAGCCGGGACGCTGGGCGGCCGGCACCCGGCTGAACGATCCTGCCCCGACCTGCGCCACCGGGGTGCTGAGCGAGCCGATGACCTTGTCGTTGCGGAAGTCCTCTTGATGCATCAGACGGATGTTGAATCCGCTCTGCAACGAATGACTGCCTCTGAACCAGGTCAGGTTGTTGATGATCTGGTAGGTCTGCAGAGGGAACAACTGCTTCCGCGCGTTCTGCGTGCCGACGTCAAT
>JACDDJ010000542.1 GCA_013817065.1 Acidobacteriota bacterium | reverse complement strand
ATCATGAGCCGCCGCGGCTGAAACGCAATACGTTGGGCTGACAGAGAATGCAGCAGGAGCGACAGGAGATCAAAATGGTGAAGCGGATCGGAGTCGTCGTTTGCTTGATGCTGGGTCTCGCTTCGCCCGGGGCATCCGGCGCGGGGTGGTTCTCAAAGTCCATCGACCAGCTGACAGTTCCCAAGGATCCAGCATCCGTGGGTTACCTTAATCTTTCCAAGCGCCACCCGGATGGGGCGGATGGTCCAACTGAATTTGCGACGGATTATGCGCCTGGCGCTGCCCTCCAACGGCTGGATCAGATGAGAGGCTTTCTCGCCAGCTTCAAACAGTTGAGCGCACAAGTACGCAGCAGACTCTCGGAGGCGGAGCTGCGACGTGCGGGGAACAGCAGCGGAGAGATGCAGAGCATCGGCTTCCACAATATTCCACTGATTGTTGAAGGCACGCTGCTCAAACAAGACTACCAACTGAGGCAGGTGGAGTATGAACTGGCTCAACTCAGGCACCTCCGGGGCGAAGCAACTGAACAGGCCGTTGACCGTGCGCGAAGGGCGTACGCGGAGGCGACCAAACGGTTTCAGGCGTTTTGGGACACCAAGCGTCCGACCGACTGAGACCGGTCACCGGTCGGCCGGTGCAGCCCAACCTTGCGTTGCACCAGACGGCCGCCGGTGCGATCATGAGCGGCCGCCGGTGAACGCGGGCGTTGGGCCGACCGACCAGTACGAGCTACGTTGCCTTCCGTCGGCAGAGAAAGATGGTTCGAGTGAGATGCACCTTTCTGTCGGTGACAGTCGCGGCGGGCGTGCTGGTCGTGCCGGCGTCGTGTGCCGCCCTTCCACCGTCGAGTTCACCTCCGGTCGAAACCGGCGAACTCGTCCTGAAGCCCGGCCCATTTGAACCATTTCCAGGCACCGCCCTTGACCAGCCCGTGGAGTTCACCAACGACATCTACGGTGCCCCGTGCCATCCCTTGTTCGTCGTCACCGGCAACTCGACGACGGCTGCGGGTCAACGGCCGACGGGCACGATCATCCTATGGATGAATCGGGCTCATTCAGTTGGCGGCCGGGTGTTTGTTCAACCGTGCGAGATAGCAGCGCCCCTCTCGATGAGTTCGACGCGCATCGAAGGGTACGTCAGCAACGAGTGGGTTGAGGCAGCGCTTGACCCGTCACCAACGTCCCCACAGATCAACACTCGGCGTTTGGACATCGCTGGATGGAGTGAGTTCTCGAATCCGTCCTTCTGCGCGAATTACGTCGCCTTCTGGTCCCTGGAAGAGAACCGAACCATGAGCGCCATCGTGGTCGACCTCGTCCGACCGCAGAGACGGGTCGCCATCTCATTCGGTCGTATTGACATCGGAGAAAGCGACATGGGTTGGGGCGTTCCGTCGGCCGCGTGGAGCCGGTCGTGCGCATCAGCCACGTTCCGTACCGAGGCAGGTGACTCCCGAGTTCTACGAACGTCTGGTGGTCAGTCAAAATAGGCAGCCCAACCTCGCGTTGCACCAGTCGGCGGCCGGTGCAATCATGAGCGGCCGCTGGTGAACGCGGGCGTTAGCCAGACAAGGACGAACGAAGGATCGACGGAGACGTGGCGTGCTCGACGAGGAACAGCAACTTATTCTCAAGCTTCGGAAGATTGAGGCGCTATTCGCACGACCTGGCACGGAAGGCGAGCGACGTGCCGCCGAGAGCGCCTCGAATCGCGTTCGCGCGCGCCTCGCCGAACTCGAGCACGTCGAACCCGCGATCGAATTTCGTTTTTCGCTGACCGACGCGTGGTCGCGATCACTCTTTATCGCTGTGCTTCGGCGGCACGGGCTCAGACCATATCGCTATCACGGTCAGCGTCGCACGACCGTGATGGTGAGGGTCGCCAAGTCGTACGTCGATGTGACGCTCTGGCCGGAGTTCCTGCAGCTGCAGACCGTCTTGCACGAGCACTTCGAGGCCGTCACGAAACGCGTGATCGCTCAGGCGATCGGTGCTGATGCGGGCGATGTGGAACTTCGGGATGGACCGGCTCTCGAAGCCTGAACGCGACGACGGTCGTCGGGATGTTGTGGCCCGTGCGCTGCCTTCGTTGAGACCGAGAACGGGACGGTGTTGGAACCCTCGAGGTATTTGTCGGCGGGGCCTGCGTCCGAGATCCGATCAACGGCGGGGGACGGAACGTGCACCACAAGGCTCGGTGGCCACTGGAGAAGAAATCGCGTCGAGGCTTCAGTGGGTATCCCGTGGCAACTGTCGCTTTTTACGGCCCCGACGATCGGCAGGCCTCGAGAGTCGCCGTGGCCATTGTGAAGGCTGAAGGCGCCGAGCCCGATGCGCTGCAACGATGGTTCTCGGGACACAGCGATGTACGCTCTGACACCGGGATCGCCGCCGACGTCTCCAGGTTCATTAAGGGTCATGGGGCAAAATCAATCGTGCTGGCCGATCGCATCATCGGCTGTCCTCACGAGGAAGGGGTGGACTATCCTGAGGGCACCGCGTGTCCTCAGTGTCCATGCTGGGCGAGACGAGACCGCTGGTCGGGCGAGCGGCTCGAGTGAAAGGTTCGCGCCCCACTACGTAGCGGCCGGCTAATATCAGCTTGCAGCCGACGGCGCTCGGTGCGACCGTGAAGCGCCGCGGCTCATCGCGAACCGTCAGGTGGCACGGGAGCGAATTGCGCAGCATGGATAGCATCGAAATACTAGAGGTTCCACGCATTGGCAAACGTCTTCGGCAGCGAGCTACGCCATGGATGAGCGCGATTGCGCGCCTACCGGTCGTCGCTCTGACGCTGCTGGCTGGCTGCAGCTCTACAGCGCCGGTAGCTGCACCGTCGACGGACACTCCGCTTGCTCGAGCGCGTGCGCGCCTGCCGCAGCTTGCCCCCTGCAGTCTTCCGAATGTCAAGGAAGCTGTGCTTTGCGGCGAGTTACGGCGGCCGGAGCATTCGGACAACGTCCAGGCGCGCTCGATTCCGATATTCGTCGTCGTGATCCCGGCACTCAGCCACAATCCGCATCCGGACGCTTGGGTGGAAATTCCCGGTGGACCGGGCAATGCCGCTACCGACTATGCACGCGACTACGTCGGCGAAGGCTACGCCGTTCCGTATCGCCGCGACCGGGATGTCCTTCTGGTGGATGCCCGCGGAATGGGACGGTCAAATCCTCTTTACTGCGAGCAGCTGGCGCTGCATCGCGTGTCATCACTCTTTCCGCGCTTTCCTGCCGAGGCGGTCAGGGCGTGGCTCGGCTACTCCAAAATGAACCTCTTCTCCTACTCGTACGGGACGCGCGCCGTGCTGACGTTCATGCGCCATTACCCCGGAGCGTGCGAAGCGCGATCCTGTGGGGCGTGGTTCCAGCGGATTATCGCCGGCCCCTCTATTACGCGCGCGATTCGCAGACGGCAATGGAGCGACTCCTCGCCGATTGCCTCGCCGACGAGCCTTGCCGGCGCGCATTCCCAAACGTGGAGGACGAGTTGCGCATCGCTCTGGAGCGGCTGGATCGAGAGCCAGTGCCAGTCACGCTGAAGCATCCCGGAACCGGAGCGCAACTGCCAACTTCCATTACGCGTGCGGGATTCGCGCAGGGATTGTGGGTAGCGCTGTCGCTTCCGGACCAGGCGCACAAGCTGCCGCTCGTAATTCATCATGCCGCGCGCGGCGACTTCGCACCGTTCCTGAAGATGGATGTAGCGACTGCGCCGCCGCGTCGTCGCTACTACAACGCGGCGCACCTCTCCATCGTCTGCCCCGAGGAGGTGCAGCACATTCGACCCGAGGAGATCGAGGCGCTGCATCGCGGTGCATTCATGCCGACCGAACGGACCTATGAC
>JACDDJ010000541.1 GCA_013817065.1 Acidobacteriota bacterium | reverse complement strand
GAGGAGGTGCTCGCGGTGGAGCTCGAGTTCCTGTGGATCGAAGATGGCGGCGGTCTGGGACTGGTGCATGATCCGGCGCTCGGCGACGCGCGCCTCGTAGACGCTGCGCGCTTCGGCGATCGCGGCGCGCTGTTGCTCGGACAAGGTCGTCTGCTCGACACCGGCGTCGGCATCCTTCTTCCTGAGACGTTCCATCGCGAGCTCGAGGGCGCTTTTCGGGGCGTCAGACATGGTTTCGAGTATAGCGCCCAAGCCTGAGCGCGTGGCGAACGGTGATGCGTCTACTTCTTGATCTCCAATCGCAACCCGGCCTCGCCGCGACACGGGGGTTCTGCGGTGGCTGTCAGGTCGTAGATACCCATTCGCTCGTAGCGGTGATTCCGTGTCTGGGGGAGGACACCCGTGACCTTCGCGACGGTGCCGTCGCCGAAATCTACGGTAACGACGCACTCGCCGCGTCCGTTCACGGTGATGACCATGCCGGCGTTCGGTCCGTCCGGGCCGGGCTCAGCGGAGAGACCCCACACGCCGCGATTGATGGCGCGCACGTCGAGCTTGGCGCGCGCGACGCCCTCACACGGCGCCTCCGGCGTCGCCACGAGCACGTACTCACCGTCGCCGGCGAATACATGCTGAACCCGGTCCGGCAGCTCGGCCGTGCGCTTGTCGCTGGTCCCGTCACCATAGTCCAGCGTGTAACTGCATCGTCCGGTGCCGACGAGCGAGATGAAGACGCCGCCCCCTTCGTCCACCCTGGCCGGTGCGAACTCGATCCGCGTGATACGCGCCGCCGGCTGCTGTGCCAGCATCTGCACGCTCAGAAGCACGACGCCAGTGACCGCAACAACTTGCCGCATGAGGTACCTCCAATCGCATTAGCTGCCGGCGGCAACCGCCCGCCGCCCGCTGACACCGCAACCAGCATGCCACGTCGCACTTCGCCCTCGCACATCGCACGCAACAAATCGGCGCCTGGTCGACGAGTTCGATCGTGTGGACGTCCCCAGCGACAATCCCCAGTACCGCTTGCGCCGCGTCTGGTTTACCGATGCCGAGTACGCGGACTACTACTGCGGCTTTGCAACGACGGACTCTGGCCTCTCTGCCATCGCGCCTTCGTGAAGCCGGTGTTCCGCGCCGCCGATCTCGATGCCGACTGGGCTGCGAATGCGCGTTTCGCGGACGCGGTCTGCGAGGTCGAAGCCGATGCGTCGGCGATCAACTACAACGGACGGCAGGTTCTACTGCGCGTCTACCCCGCCTCGATCGCGTGGACGCCGGAAGTGGATGACCGCATGGGATGAACCTGGTCGGGAAGGAGTTCATCCGCGCGCGCACGGACGAACGTGGCGTGCTGCTCCTGAGCAAGTTCGCCGGTGCGGCGCGATCGCTCGATGACGCGTTGCCGATCAACCCGTTCGATCCTCACGGCACCGCCGATGCCATTGCCGCGGCGCTGGTAATGCCGGAAGGGGAGCAACGCTCCCGGATGCGCAAGCTGCGGCGGGCGGTCGCGAACGCCGACGCCCACTGCTGGGCCGCCGCCATGCTGGCGGATGCGGCCGAGGTCCGCAAGGATCAGACGATGATGCCCTGGCGCACCGCGTACAACACCACTTCCGCCGTTTGTGAAGGTTCAATTTCTGCATCAAGTTGGCGCGGTGGGTCTCTACCGTTGAGAGGCTCAGATCGAGCACCCGTTGCCACTTCCTTGTTGGATCGGCCCTCTGCTAACAGCTGCAGGACCTCCTTCTCGCGATCGGTGAGCAGGTGATAGCTGTCGGTCAGGCCCCGCGCCTGGAGCCGGCGTACGTAGTCTTCGATGAGCACCGCCGTTACCGCCGGGCTGAATTACGGCTTCCCGGACGCGACGGCACGCACTGCCGGCAGCAGGTCCTCGTCGGTGGCGTCCTTCAGCAGGTAAGCGCGCGCGCCCGCCGCGAGCGCGCGGATGATGTAGGACTCGTCTGAGTGCATGCTCAGGATGATGGTCCGCGGCGGGTGCTGAAGCTTCTGGGCCCTTGCCGCGACGTCGATCCCATTGAGCTTGGGCATGCCGATATCGATGATCAGCAGGTCGGGCCGGTGCTCCTCGCACAGTTTGAGGGCTTCGAGACCGTCGGCGGCCTCGGCCGCGATCGTGAGCCCGGGTTCACTCTCGAGCAGACTCCGCAATCCGCGCCGAACGATGCCGTGATCGTCAGCCAGCAGCACGCGCAAACTGAACCTCCTCCCGGGGGGTTACGCCGGCAAGGCGAATGTGGATCGTCAGGAACGTCCCCTCTCCCGGCGTACTGTGAATGTCGAACGTGCCAGCGAGGTCGCGAACGCGTTCCTCGATGCCACGCAATCCAAGGCCGCTCTTCAGGCGGTCCGAGGGGATCCCGACGCCATTGTCGTGGACGACGACGCCAGCGTCTCGTCCGCGCCGGTGACGTTGACGCGGATCTGCGTGGCCAGGGCGTGGCGCACGCAGTTGGTGAGTGCCTCTTGCACAATGCGATAGACGCACGTCGCGTGCGGCTCCGGTAGATCGGCGAGGTCTCCGCTGACATTCAGATCCACCGCCAGGCCATAGCGTCTTGTGAAGTCGCGGACGTGCCACTCCAATGCCGGCTGCGCTGCGACAGGCCAGGTTCTGAAGCGCATCAGTCCTCCCGGGTGAGCTGTACCCCTACACGCTTAGGGTATCCGAGGAGGCCGTTCTGCTCCTGCTCGTGCTCCCCGGGCCAGATGTGGCCGCACGGAGCGCAGAAGAACCAGGCCCGCGCCGCCGGTGCCAGGCTCTGAACGTTTGTACTACTGCAGCTGGGGCATCTGATTGGCTCGGCGCCGGAGTTCACGCCTGGCAGCGCGCCGGCTGAGATGGCTCGGGTCCAATCAGCGAAGCGGTTCATCGATCGACCGGCGAATCGGCTAATCTTGTGGCTGGATTTCTGAAGGAGACAGACATGCGTGTGTTAACTGGTGTGTTGGTAACGGCGCTTGCCCTGGCGGTTCCGGCCGCGGCGCAGGACGCCGATCGCAAGGTTGCCGGCGGCGGGATCACCGTCAAGGGCTGGCAGGGATCCGTCGACGCGAGTGCCGCCAAGAAGGGGCAGACCATCAACGACTCCAAGTTCGAGGAGAAGGATGGCGCCATCCACATTTTCGCCGGTTCCCCCTCGACCTACTGGAACCCGGCCAACGTGGCGACGGGCGATTACACCGTGAGCGCGACCTTCACGGAACCGAAGATGTCAGAAGGGCACCCCCACCCGTACGGAATCTTCATCGGCGGCACCGACCTTGGCGAAGAGACGCCGACCTACACCTACTGCGTCGCCTACGGCAATGGTGATGCGCTCGTCCGTGGCTTCAGCAAAGGCCAGGTGGTCAATTACTTCAAACGCCAGCCGCACGCTGCGGTAGCAAAGGCCGCGGCCGGTTCGCCAGTGACGCAGACGATCGCATGGAGCGTCAAGGGCGATAAGGCCGAGTGCTCGATCAATGGTCAGGTCGTCGCCAGCCTGCCCAAAGCCGACCTCGTAGCCGAGGGCAAGATGGCTTCGACGGATGGCATCTACGGGATCCGCACCGCCCACAACGTCGACATCATCGTGAAAGGCTTTTCCAAAAAGTAACAGGAACTGACGCAGAGGGTGCGGAGGGACTGACGCTGAGGGTGCGGAGGGACTGACGCTGAGGGTGCGCAGGGACTGACGCAGAGGATGCGCAGAGACTTACGCAAAGGGTGGGGGGCGCTTCGCTCAGGGTGCAGAAAACTCCGTGCCTCCCCGCACTCTCGTGAATGCCCCGCACTTCATGAATGCAGTCCGCACTCTCAGCGTAAGTCTCTCCGCACCCTCATGAATGCAG
>JACDDJ010000540.1 GCA_013817065.1 Acidobacteriota bacterium | reverse complement strand
GCGTTGTCGGGATAGTCAGTGCCGTCCTGCGAGTACAGTCCAGCGCGATCGAACAGCGACGGGACGTCGACAAGGACGGCCGTGACGTTCTCGTCGAGCTGGTGCTCGACGAAGCTGACGTCGAAGGTGTGGCTACCCACCTCGAGTTCGCTCGCACGCGTCGGCAGCGCGTCGGGCACAGTACCCCGGTAGCGGGGCAAGACCAGGGTTACACGATGACCTAATCGTCCCAGGGCGGCCGGCAGGGCCGAGGCGACTTCGGCAAGGCCACCGGTTTTCGCAAACGGATGCGCTTCGGACGCCACCATCAGGATCCGCAACGCCTTTTCGGTCTTCGTCCGGCGTTTCCCGGATGCCGTGGGGGCCGCCGTTTTCGCAGGCGCTGATGTCGCGGCTGCCGGTCGCTTTGAAGACGGCCGCTGTGTGGGTTCCGTCGTTCGGGTCTTCGCGGCTCCTGCGGTCACCGGTCTGGGAGCGGGGTCCAACTTGCGCGCCGGCTTTTTCGCTGGGGAGGTTGCGCTCGCCGTCTTCTTTGCGGCCTTTGAGGCCGGCGCTGCAGGGGGGGCTGCGTCTGGTGCCAGTGGCACAATTACACGCTTCTTAGATGCCATCAGTACGATCGTCCGTCCTTCAAATCTGTCCTTCGACTTTACTGCAGTTTGATTTAAGCGGTGCGTCCGTACGCGTCCTGTATGTCGAAGTCCCCTGCAGTCGAGATCGGCGGCCCAGTCGAATAGAATCGACGTGTGACTGACAAGCCAGCCGCACCGCCGGGGCGGAGCGAGACGCGCGAAATCATCGAGCTGCGGCGACTCCGCGACGAACAGCCGGACCTGGCATCCGCCGTCGATCTGCAGATCGAGTTGCTGCAGCTTCAACGCCGCGTCCTCTCGCGGGTACCGCTGCCGTCCATCAAACTCGACACCGACTATCTGAACGGGCTGCTGGCAAATGGCCCGATCCTGCAGTTCGAGCACTTGCCGATCGAATGGAGCGACGTGCGCTTCCTGCTACGCGCCACCGCGGTCGCGATGCGGAATCACGAGGCACTCGAGGAACCGGACGTCCGCCGAATTGACGCCCTGTGCCGCGATGCCGCCCGCCTGCCCATCGTCCTCCGCTCGTGGTACGAATCGGTGCGGCCGGGGGGGTCGCGAATCGATCCGGACGCCGCCGGTCTCGAAACGGTCCTGCAGCAAGGAATGCGGCCCGTCCTCACGCGATGTGCCGATGCGATCCAGGCCAAGACCGATCTCGCGGCGTGGACTCACCATATCTGCCCACTGTGTGCCGGGGAACCGGACTTCGCCGTCATCACGCCTGCCGCCGAGCGCCTGCTGGTCTGCAGCCGCTGCGCCACGCGCTGGCGCTTCGACCAGATGGCGTGCCCGTTCTGCCTCAACGACGAGCGCTCGAAGATCACTTCGTTAGCGAGCCGCGACGGTCGTTATCGTCTCTCCTGCTGCGATTCCTGTCACAGGTACATCAAGGCCTTCGACGCGCGCCGCGCCCCGCGCCAGGTCATGCCGGCGGTTGACAGTATCGCCACGCTGCCGCTCGACGCCGCGGCGATTCAACGGGGCTATCAATAAGAAAGCGGCGTCCCCTTTCGGGTCCGCCGCTTTAACTCCCAAGTTCCAACTTCCAACTTGAAACTTGGATTTTGGATTTTGGAGGTTGGAAGTTGGAAATTCTTAGGGAACCTGCTGAATCTGATCCTGCTGTTTGAACAGGACCGTGGCCCTTTCGGTCAGCCAGTTGAACAGGTGCCTCGTCTCCCAGAAGCGACCGGTGTTTGACTGGGCGCCGAGGACGACGACCGCGACCGTCTGCTGGCTCTGGGGCAGCCGGAGGAGCGTCGCGAGGCAGTAGCCGGCCTTGCTGATGAAGCCGGTCTTGCCGGCCATGACGTCGACCTCCCCGCCGGCGAGCAGCTTGTTGGTGTTGTTGAACGAGATCGTGCGCCGATTGGTCTGAACCGTGTGCCGCTGGATCCGCATGATCGACGCGATGCGCTCATCGGACGAGGCATACGAGATCAGCCGGGACAGGTCGTAAGCCGAAGACATGTTGGCGGCGTTGAGTCCTGACGGGTCGGCGAAGGTCGTGTTCTCGAGACCGAGCTCGATCGCCTTCTCGTTCATGCGCTCCACGAACGAGGCCGTACCGCCATGTGAGACCCGCGCCAGCGCCCGTGCCGCGGCGTTATCGGACGGGATCAGCGCCAGGTGCAGCACGTCGTTCAGCGCGATCCGGTCGTTGGTGCGCAGGTAGGTGGTCGATGCCGCGTACGTGTCGCTGCGCTCGACGGTGATGTGCTGCGTCAGATCGGGATTGTCTTCGAGGAAGACGAGCGCCGTCATCACCTTGGTGATGCTCGCAATCGGCCGCTTGGCCTGGCCGTTTTCCTGCCAGAGCACTTCGCCCGTTTCCGGATTGAAGGCGATCGCGGCAGCAGCGCGAAGATCCGGCACCAGCGAACCGGACTCGTCGGTCCGGAAGCGCGGCGTCATCGCTTCCTTCAGGGCAGCGGCGGCGACGCGAACCCGGGCCGCCTCGCGGGCCTTGGCGGCAGCGCGCGCCCGCGCCAGGCGAGCCTTGCGGGTCTTGGCCGTGGAGGCCGAATACGCAGGCTTCTTGGCAACCGGCTTCTTGGCCGTCGCCGCGTGGGTTTTAGTGGTGCTGGCCTTCTTGGCTGACGATCGGGTCTGAGCGTCGACCCCGGAGGGGACACAGACCGAGACTCCCAGCAGGAGAGCAGACAGACGAACAACGTACAGAGGGCGAATCAAGCGCACGAGGCCTCCGATACGACAGCGACTGGCTGGGAAGCAATCGCTGCAGTGAATATGGGACACCGGAAGTCTAGCAAACAACTCCCGCCTTTACAACTACTTGCAAGGTTTTTTAGTCTCAGATGTGGTAGAGTGGCCACACCTCAGCAACCTCAACCGAGCTAGAACGTCCGCATACAAGACACGTTCCGGTTCTACCGTATGCGGGATACTCGCCGCCATCCGCAGCGGCACGGCACTTCTCGTGATACTTTTCGGCTGCTTGGACGCGCGACAGCAGTCGGAATACACCGCCATGCGGGACACCATCCGTCAACGCGGAACGGCCCGGATGGTTCTCGTCCCCGTGGTTTTCATCGGCTGGGCCGCGATTGCCGTGGCCACCGCCGCTGTCATCACCGTGGCGCTGAGCACGATCGTTCCCCTCCTGGTGCTCGCCGCAGGATTCGAGACGATCTTTGCCCTGCACATGAACGTCGAGCGGATCGGGCGATATCTGCAGGTTTTCCACGATAGCGATGGCGGCTGGGAGCAGGTCGCGATGGCGTTCGGCAAGCGCTTCCCGGCCAGCGGACCCGATCCTCTCTTTGCGCAACTGTTTGTCTTTGGCGTCTCGATCAACTTCCTGCCGGCCGCGCTCGGCGGCGAGGTCCTGGAAGTGGCGATCATCGCTGCCATTCACCTCGGTGTCGTCTATCGCATCCGCATGGCGAAAAGCGTCGCCGCGAAAGGGCGAGCCGAAGACCTGCAGCGCTTCGAGCAGTTGCGCGCCGAGTAACACTCGTTCCACAAAAATCCAAACCGCCGGTATCACCTATCCAAGATGGACGGTGTTCTTGACACCGGCTCATCGTCACTTCCTTGTCTGCTTAGCATTTCGACACAATCTGCGAATCAGATCCAGGCAGCTCGGCGGTACGGACATTGCTGACCTCGGCGTTCGGGGGGCTGCCATGATGAGTCTTGTTCGTCTGCTCGGATTCACAACGCTCGGGTGCGGATGCGTAACGGGGCGCTATCGCGAGATCGCCACGAACCGGGAAATCACGTACGTGGAAGAAAAAGGTCT
>JACDDJ010000539.1 GCA_013817065.1 Acidobacteriota bacterium | reverse complement strand
TGGAGGACATGGCACGGGTGATCGACGCGGCCGACGGTCTGTCGCACCGCACGATGCTGATGGTCTTGTACTCGACCGGCATGCGCAATGCGGAGCTGCGCCAGCTGCAGGTCGGGGACATCGACAGCCGGCGCATGCTGATTCATATCCAGCGGGGGAAGGGTGGACGGGATCGCTACGTGCCGCTCAGCCCGACGCTGCTCACCACGCTCCGGGCCTACTACCGGTGGATGCGGCCGAAGACGTGGCTGTTTCCGGGCACGGTCGACGGCTGGCGCGCCGACAGGCCCATCACGGCCAAGGTCCTCTGGGACGCGTGCGTCGTCGCGGCCCGGCGCGCCGGCGTGCGCAAGCGCTGCTCGCCGCATCTCGTGCGCCACTATCTCCCCTTCCTGACTATGTCTCGTCCCGCCACGTCGGCCCCGTGTTCCGGGCTCGTACGCGAAGCCGTCCCGACATAGTGTCGACTCCTTTGTCATCCCCGTGCAGGGGGAAAGGAGTCCACCGTGAAATGCGTCATCGCTCACCAAGTGGTTCTGTCGCGAGCACCGGAGGGCCCGCTCGCGGCACACATCGGCGCGTTTGCCGAATCGTTACACGCGCAGGGCTATGCCCTGGATTCAATCCACCGACACGTACTGCTCGCTGCCTGTTTCAGCCACTGGCTTCAACGAAAGGGAGTCGCACTGGGCCACATCAGCTCCGATCATCCCGCACAGTATTTGCGTCATCGTGCTCGACGGGTGCGGCGTGCCTCGGGTGATGCGGCCGCGCTCAGGCACGTCATTGAGTGTCTGCGCCGTAAGGGCGTGATGGCGGCCGAGAAGATCTCCGCACGTCGACTGACCCCAGCGGAGCGCTGCACGCAGGCGTACGCGCAGTACTTGCGCGACGCGCGCGCCCTGGCCAGAGCCACGGTCGTCAACTACGTGCCGTTCATTCGTGGGTTTCTCACCGATCGGTTCGTCGATGAGGCCGTGAGGCTCTCACGCCTCAGTGCCGACGATGTCGTGCGATATGTCCAGCGCCAAGCGCCGCAGTTGCATCTGAAGCGCGCGAAGCTCCTGACCAGCGCGTTGCGTTCCTTCCTGCGGTACGCGCGCTATCGCGGGGAGGTCACGCTGGATTTGGCCGCGGCCGTTCCCGTCGTGGCCAACTGGTCGATGCCAGCGATCCCTCGCGCGATTGGGGCGGACCAGGTCCGTCAGCTGCTGACCAGCATCGAACGACGCACCGCGACGGGGCGTCGCGACTACGCCATCGTGCTCCTGCTCGCACGATTGGGATTGCGTGCGGGTGAAGTGGCCTTTCTCGAGCTTGACGACATTGCCTGGGGCGCCGGCCAGGTGAGCGTCCGAGGGAAAGGGGGACAGCGAACCGCACTGCCCCTCCCGACGGAGGTCGGCAAGGCGATCGCCGCGTACCTGCGTCATGGACGTCCGCGCAGCACCAGTCGTCGCGTGTTTCTGCGCAGCAAAGCGCCCATCCGCGGCTTTCTCAGCCAGTGTGCCATCGGATCGATCATTCGGCATCGGCTCCAGCGCACCGGCATCCAGGCCCCGACGACGGGCGCCCATCAGTTTCGCCACGCGCTGGCGACGCAGATGTTGCGCCACGGCGCCTCGCTGGCCGAAATCGGAGAGATCCTGAGACATCGCAGTCCCCAGACCACCACGATCTACACGAAGGTGGACCTCCAGGCGCTCCGGACGCTCGCGTTGCCATGGCCGGGAGGTGCGCGATGACCACGCTTCGGCAAGCCGTGCGGGAGTACGTAGACATGCGGCGCGATCTGGGATTCAAGCTGCATGAGGCCGGCAAGGGATTGCTCGATTTCGTCACGTTCATGGAGCGGCACCGGGCCTCCTCCATCACCCAGGCGTTGGCCTTGGCTTGGGCGCAACAGCCGTCGAACGTGCAACCGGCGCATTGGGCTCAGCGACTGAGCTTCGTCCGCGGCTTTGCACAGTATCGCAGCGCGACCGATCCACGCACGCAGATTCCGGCGCAAGGCCTGTTGCCCTTCCAGCCGAAGCGGGCGCGACCCTACCTGTACTCGGATGCCGAGATTCGTCGCCTCCTGCGCGCCGCGCTCAGCATGCCGTGCCGCTATGAACGCGGGGCGTTACGCCCGTGGGTCTACTACTGTCTGTTCGGGCTCCTGAGTGTCTCGGGGCTGCGCCTTGGCGAAGCACGCAACCTCGAACTCCAAGACGTCGATCTCAAGGCCGCGGTGTTGACCATCCGCGGCGCCAAGTTCGGGAAGACGCGTCTGGTGCCGTTGCATGCCTCGACCTGCAAGGTGCTCGCCGCGTACATCGGCAGACGCAAACGCCATTGGGGGCAGCGGCCGCTGTCCTCCTATGTGTTCGTCTCCAGCTGGGGCCATCGGTTGGATGGCGGAGACATTCATCGAACGTTCTATGCGTTGTCCCGGCAGATCGGTCTGCGCGGCCCAGCCGACAGTCACGGCCCGCGTCTGCATGACATGCGACACCGATTTGCCACACAAACCCTCGTGCACTGGTATCGGTCCCATCAGGACCCCGAGCGCAAACTGCCGCTCTTGTCCGCGTACCTCGGCCATGTGCACGTGGCGGATACGCAGTGGTACTTAAGCGGCTCACCCGAGTTGATGCGCGAGGCGATGCGCCGACTCGAGCACCGCTGGGAGGATCGGCCATGACGACTCAGGCCAGCTTGGCGGCGCTGTTGGAGCGCTTCTTTACTCAACGCCTGATGCAGCAGCGCCAGGCGAGTCCCCACACCATCAGTTCCTATCGCGACACCTTCCGGCAATTCCTCAAGTTCGTGCAGCAACGGGTGCATCAACCGCCGTCGCGGCTCAACTTCGAGGAGATCGACGCCCCGTTGATCGTGGCGTTTCTGGATGACCTGGAGAAGCATCACGGCGTCAGCGTGCGCAGCCGGAATCTGCGCCTCACCGCGCTCCATTCGTTCTTTCGGTACGCGGCGTTCGAGGCACCAGCCCGCTCGGCACAGATCCAGCGGGTGCTGGCCATTCCCAGCAAGCGGTTCACGCGGACCTTGGTCCAGTTTCTCACGCGTGCGGAAGTTGATGCCCTGCTCGCCGCTCCGGATCAGCGCACCTGGTTGGGCCGGCGCGATCACGCCTTTCTCCTCGTGGCCGTCCAGACGGGTCTGCGCGTCTCCGAGATGACTGGGCTCACACGCGAGGACCTCGTCGTCGGAGCCGGCGCTCACGTCCACGTCATCGGCAAGGGACGCAAGGAACGCTGCACACCCATCGCCAAATCCACACTCGCCGTGATGAAAGCCTGGCTGCGGGAGCCGCAACGGGGTGGTGGTCACGTGCTGTTCCCCAGCGCCAAGGGCACACGTCTCACCGTCCACGGCGTGCAGTACCTGCTGAACAAGCATCGCATGACCGCCTCCACGGCGTGCCCGTCGTTAAAGCACAAGCGCGTGACCGTTCACCGCTTGAGACACACGATGGCCATGGACCTTCTACAAGCGGGCGTCGATCGTTCCGTGATTGCGTTGTGGCTGGGCCATGAGTCGGTGGAGACGACGCAGATCTATCTGGAGGCGACACTGGCGATGAAGGAGCACGCGCTCGCGAAGACGACACCGCCCAATGGCAGAGCGCCGCGCTATCACCCCGGCGATCAACTCCTCGGGTTCCTCAACAGCCTGTAGGGTCGGGAAGACTATGTCGGGCGACACGCGAACCGCATCCGTGTTGTGAGCTGAATCTTCCAGTGTGAGCGGACCGCTGTCCGACATCGCTCGACATAGTCAGGAAGGGGAGATAGTGTCGAAGGCCGTGGACCGTGAGCCGAGGCACGCCGGTAATCTCAATCAAGCGTTCCATGAGCCTGGCA
>JACDDJ010000055.1:11016-12796 GCA_013817065.1 Acidobacteriota bacterium | reverse complement strand
TGATCAATCAGGGAGGTCGCGGTGTGCGGAGCCCGCTCGATCAGCTTGGGCCCAGTGCCGCACGCCGATGAACCAGATAGCCCGCGACGCCCGCAGGCGTATCGCGCTATCGAGATCCGCATATCCCGCATACACCTCGTCGCCTGTTTCGACGACAAGTGCGGACGCTGTTGATACTTGCGAACAGATTTGAATCACGCCGGCCGCCGCGATAGACTGCGGCGGATTGTCGACTATTCGGCTATGAAGTTGAGTCGACTACTTGTTGGGCCGAACATCTCCTTGCGAACGACCAAGGGGGTTTGACATGGGGATAAAGGAAGCCGGGTTTCTAGCCGTCCTAGTCGTGTTCGTGGTTTCCTGCTCGCAGTCGCAATTGGGCCTGCCGCGCGTTGCAGCGCAAGCAACGTCGCCTGACGGTCAGTACGTCGCGTTCGTTCGGAATCATCCGAATCCAGACCCTCCCGACCAAACTCTTTGGTTGGGGCCTGCCAAAGGGACACCGAAGCAGCTGGTGAAGCTCTCACCGGATTCGATGTGGTCCGATGAAGTCGTATGGTCCGCAGACAGCCGACGCGTAGCCTTCGTGATCGCCGACGCGATCGTTCAGGTCTATCAGGCGGACGATGCCAAGCGAGTCTTCTCGGGATTCGTCGGTCGCCCGAGTAGCGACTATCCACCGCGGTACATCCTGGAGCAAGTCAGGCTGTCCGGTGATGGCCGAGCCATTTCGTTTGTAGAGTGCGAGCGGGTCTTCAGGCCAGTCGATGCAGCCAGGCAGAACGACCGAGGTACTCGGCGCGAGCCAGTCATCACCGGTTGTGCCGCATCACCAGCTACGGTGACGTTTTCCGATCTATTCCAGACCCAACCATGGCAGTAACAGTCGGTCAAACTTGCCGTGCAGCCGACGGCGGCGCGTGCAATGATGAGCGTCGCCGCGGCTGACGGCTGGCGTTCGACCGGCAGACACACTGATAAAAACGATGCCCGCCACTAGCGGGCTGTTCCCGCGGGGCTCTCGCCTGCGGCGCTGAGTTACCTGTGTTACGCTCGGCGCCCATGATCCGCCTACACGCCCTGGCCATCGCCACCATCTGGGTCACCCTCGCGGCGTGCGCGGGTGAACAGGCGCCGCCCTACGATCTCGTGGTCGCCAACGGACGCGTCTTGGATCCCGAGTCGGGGCTCGACGCCGTGCGCCACGTCGGGATCAGGGGCGGGAAGATCGAGGCCGTGTCTGAGATGCCGCTTACGGGCGTCCGCGTGATCGATGCGTCTCGCCACGTCGTGTCGCCCGGTTTCATCGACCTCCACGAGCACGGCCAGCAGGAGGAGTCGTATCGCATGATGGTGCGCGACGGCGTGACATCGGCGTTCGAACTCGAGGTGGGCACGGGCGACGTCACGGCCTGGTATGCCGCGCGCGACGCCGGCCAGATCGTGAACTACGGCGTGTCGGTGGGACATATCCCGGCGCGGATGAAGGTGCTCGGGGACCCCGGCACGGGCCTGCTGCCTGCCGGGATCGGTGGCAGCGGAACGGCCACCGACGCACAGATGGCCGCCGAGGAGGCGATTCTGCGCGAGGGGCTGGCGCAGGGGGCGGTCGCCATGGGATTCGGCAGCGCCTACACCCCAGGCGCGCCCATGTCGGAGATCGAACGCATGTTCCGGGTCGCGGCCGAGGGCGGCGTCTCGGCCCACATCCACATGCGCGGCGGGCTCAAGGGGCTGCAGGAAACCATTGCTGCGGCCGGCGCCGCGCACGCCGCCCTGC
>JACDDJ010000055.1:0-11006 GCA_013817065.1 Acidobacteriota bacterium | reverse complement strand
GTCCACGTCAACTCGTCCGCCGACGCAGAGATCGACGCGTTTCTAACGGCGATCAAGGCCGCGCGTGATGCCGGGCAGGATGTGACGACCGAAGCATATCCTTACGGCGCGGGCATGACCGAGATCCAGTCGGCGCTGTTCGACGATTGGCAGACCTGGCCGGATGCGCGTTTCGGATTGCACCAACTCGTGTCAACCGGCCAGCGCCTCACCCGCGCCACATTCGGCGAGGCCCGCGCGGCCGGCGGGACGGTGATCATCCACGGGCGATCCGAAGAACAGACGCGTGCGGCCATCGCCAGCCCGCTCGCCATGATCGCCAGCGACGGATTCATCGAGAACGGCCGCGGGCACCCGCGTACATCGGGCACGTTTGCGAAGGTGTTGGGTAAATATGTCCGCGAGGACAAGGTGATGCCGCTGATGGACGCCCTGCGCCGGATGACGCTCGATCCGGCCCATCGCCTCGAGCGGCGAACGCCGGCGATGATGAACAAGGGCCGCCTCAAGGTGGGCGCCGACGCCGACCTCACGATTTTCGACCCCGCGACCGTGATCGATCGGTCGACGTATGAAGACGCCACTATTCCGTCGGCGGGCATCCCGTACGTGATCGTGGGCGGCGAGACCGTGGTCGATGGCGGCAATGTGACCGCGGCCCGGCCCGGACGCGCGATTCGCGCGCCTATCGCTGCGGGGCGGCGCTAGCTACGCTGGACGGTCTAACATGCGCTGCACCAGACGGCCGCCCGCATAATGAGCGGCCGCTGGTGAGCGCCGGTCGTTGGGCGGACGAGAAGGGCAGTCATGAGGCGCACGTTGATGACGCGAACGCTGTGTGGGCACTGGCCTGCTGCTCGTTGGCTCGGTGGCGAGTGGCTTGCGTGCAGTGCAGACCCAGGAGCTTCCACCATTACCACAGGGACGGCAGCGCATTCAGGTCACAAGCAGCCTCGATGGGAGCCTCCAAGACTCGTACCTCATTGTGCCGGCCTCGCGTAGTAGCGGCGCTGCTCGTCGTCCACTTGCCGTGCTGTTACACACGTGGAGCAATGATCTTGAGCAACGGCAGCCAGAGGTCGAAGCCGAGGCCGAGGCACGGAATTGGCTCCTGCTCGCGCCCAACTTCCGTGGCCGAAGCGATCACCCGGAGGCCTGCGGGTCTCGATTTGCCCAACAGGACATCCTGGACGCCGTCGCGTGGGTTCGAAGTCATTACGCAGTGGACGAGCAGCGCGTATATGTGCTGGGACTCTCTGGGGGCGGTTTCATGACCATGTTGATGGCGGCGCGCTATCCACAAAGCTGGGCAGCAGCGAGCGCGTGGGTTGGAATCAGCGATCTGCGCGCTTGGTACGACGAACACGAGGCCGACGACTACGGCAAGATGATGCGAGCCTGTTTGGGTGGCAGTCCCAAGGACAGCGACGAAATAGCCACGACGTATCGCGAGCGATCGCCGCTCACGTATCTCCGCGCCGGTCTTGATGTTCCCTTCGACCTAGCCGCCGGCAAGGATGACCCCACCGTGTCGGTTCGACACACACTGCAGGCTTTCGCGCCCTCGCGCCAGGCGCCGTGTCCGACGCCGACGTCGCGGGCCTGTTAGTCTCCAGCGCCGGATCCTCGGCGCCGGGCCCCACAGCGAGTGAGAACGATCCCCTGATTGGTCGCCACATCTTTCTGCGCCGCGCAGTCGGACTTCACAGGCTCACCATTTTTGCCGGCGGACACGAGTGGTTTCCGAGAGCCGCCATCGAGTGGCTGGCGCAGCGCCGTCGACGGTAGGGCAGGGTGCTGGCAACGAACATGGGAGTTGTACTTCGAATCTCCGTCGGCCGCCCAACACGGCTTGCTGAGAAACTCTGCCTCGGTCATGCCGGGGCGGGTTGAAGGGTGAAGCCGAGGGTCTTGGCCTTTTTTTGCAGGTACTTGACCTCCCGCTGCTGGCGCCGCTGATCAAACGCCTGAATCGATTCCGGCTGGAAGGCCTCGTGCTGGGTGAGCATGTGATAGATGACGCGTGCAATCTTGTGCGCGGTGGCGACGGTGGCCTCCGCCGCGGAACTGCGCGCGGCTCGGGCCCGGTATAAGGCGCCAAACAGCGAGTGCGATCGGGCACATGACTGCGCGGCTTGCCGGAGCGCTGCCCGGCGCGGTTGTGGACCTTCATGATCCGGGAGCGCAACACCTTGCCGCCCGAGATGTCGGTGTGCGGCGCCAGCCCGAGCCAGGAACAGAAGTGCTTGCTGGTAGGAAAGCGCGACAGGTCGGTCCCGATTTCCGACAGGATGGTCTGCGCCAGTGACGCGGAGACCCCGATAATGTCGACCAGATCCAGCCCCAGGATGCGCACCAAGTGCGCGCGGACGTTATAGGCGGGCTGGTTCTTCGAGTTGGAGTTCTTCTTGGTGCGGGACTTGGGAGGCGCGGGCGCGGGGCCGACGAGGTCGAAGCGGGGCCGCATGGACGTGAATTGCTGGTCGAGCCGCTGATCGCACTCGATGATCTTGCGGGTGTAGAAGTCGTAGAGATCCAAGGACTGCGCGAGGACGAACAGGTGTTCCTCCCGCCAGGTACCGGTGAGCGCCTGAACGATGTCCTGCTCGGTGTGGCGACACCCTGGCCGGCGCAAGTGGGCCAAGACGTCTCCTCGGCGTTCGCCCGCAACGATCGCGCGCAGGATGGCCAAGCCGGTGACGCCCGTCACGTCCGCGAGGACCTCGGGTAGTTGAAGGTTCATCAGCTTCAGGGCTTTCTGCATGTGGAGGATGTGCGGCGAGCGATGCTCAATCAATTGCGCGCGATGACGGAGGAGGGACCGCAGGACGCACATTTCCTCGTCCGGTTGAAAGGAGCCGGTCAACAGACCGAGTGCATGCAGTCTCTGCAACCATTGGGCATCGTTGTAGTCGGACTTGCGGCCGGGGACGATTTTGAAATGGCGCGCGTTGACCAGGAAGACGCGGAGGCCGGCCGCCTCCAGCATCTCGTAGATCGGGATCCAGTAGACGCCGGTGGATTCCATCGCCACGGTGTCGATGTGGTGTTGGACCAACCATGTCACCAGCTGCCGCAGATCGGCGGTGAAGGTCGTGAAGGCGCGAACGACGGTCGCGGCGCGATCGGGCGGCATTGCGGCCACGATCTCGGCACTGCCGATATCGAGCCCGGCGGCGTTCGGAAAGACGGTGGGCAGATTCTCCACGTGGAGACGAGCGGGCTTGGGGCACGGTCATGGATCACCTCCGGAGTGGGGGGCAGCCAGCCCGATGGCTAATGCACAGTAGCTTGCTGATCGGGGTCCGGCAGATCCGCGCGATGACCTGCGGCCACCAGTGAATGGGTCACGCGCCATCGAGAACCAGGTTGCAGCATGGGGTCGGCGCCTCCCAATGCGGCGACGGTCTGAGCTGCTGGCTCCGGTATTATTCCGCAGCCGCCGATGGCGACGCCAGAGAGTTTCTCTGGGCACGGGTGATCCCAGATCATGTAGGGTTGCAGCTGACGGCGCTTGGGGCCATCGTGAAGCGCCGCGGCTGAAGCCTGGTCGTTAGCCCGACAGAACGCAGAAGCGGCGAGCAAGGCTAGAATCCAGAGAGCCATGGGAAGCAGCAAGTTGCCGGTGCCGCCACCGGGGTTCGATGATCTCGAGATTGGGGAGCAGATCGACTACGTCCAGGCCCTCTGGGATCGGATTGCCGCAAAGGATGATCGCGTTCCGGTCCCCGACTGGCACCGTGAGGTCCTCGACGAACGGCTTGCGGATCTCGATGCAAACCCGGAGGCGAGCCGACCCTGGGAGGACGTCAAGGCAGATCTGTTGAAGCGAAGCCGTAAGGCATGATCCCGGTCGTCGTCCGCGGGCTTGCCGAAGTCGACATTGAGCAGGCAACTGCCTGGTACCGGCGCGAAGACGAACGGCTTGGGGTGCGATTCGCCGAGGAGGTCAGTCGTACGGTGGATCGGATTGGGTCTCTCCCGGATCAGTTTCCGGAAGTCGGCACCGGAGTGCGACGTGCACTGCTTCACCAATTTCCGTACGCGACGTACTTCGTACGCCGAGAGAACGTCGCGATTGTGATCGCGGTGCTTCATCAGCATCGTCGCCCGAGCGCCTGGAAGCGCCGTACACGACTCACACCCGCGGGCTAACAGCGCGCTGGAGCCGACAGCGGAACTGACGCTGGCGCGCCGCGGCTCAGCGCGAAACGTTAGACCGCTGAGCGAACAACGAAACAAAACGCGTGGCGTCTTGAGTCAGGCTCATCTCCGGTAGACTTGCGTTCCAGCCTGTTCGATGAGCGGGGCGACGACGCTATACTCGCCGCTATGCCTGTCATCGCGATCTACTTTGGCATCGTGATCCGGATGTTTTACAAAGAACACGAGCCCCGGCACTTTCATGCCGAGCACCAGTCGCAACAGGGCAAGTTCGACTTCAACGGCAGCCAGACGGTCGGCAACATCACGTCGAAGAACGCGCTCAAATTGATCCGGCAGTGCGCAGCTCAACCGTCCGGCGCTCGATGCAAAACTGGGCTAACATTTCGGCAGGCAAGCCCCTGAACCGTATTCCGCCCTTGGAGTAAGGAGCCCTCGTGGTATTTCTCCCCAACGTGGTCCGCGCAAAATACGATTCGGAGTTTCGGATTCGGCTGACCTTCAACGATGGCACCGAGGCCAGCGTGGACTTCCAGTCATGGTTGTCCGGTCCGGTGTTCGAGCCACTCAAGCAGTTGGCCTACTTCCGGAAGTTCTTTGTCGACGGCGGCACCGTCGCGTGGCCGAATGGTGCCGACATCGCGCCGGAGACGCTATATGAGGCGGCCACAGCCACGCGGTCGAACCCCGCGCTGCAGCAGACGGCGGCCGGGACGGTCCGCCGCCGCGGCTGAGCGCTCACGTTGATATGACTTCGGTTGTCAATATGCCCAGATGCTGGACTGAAAATGTTCCTTATAAGCCCGCTCTTTCTTTGTCCTGTCGTTGCACACACCCGGGTCAGCGCCGAGATGGGGCCAGTACTGCCGACGGTTGATCCTGCTGATATCCGTGGATTGGGTACCACCGTACTGTGATCCGTCGCGCGCCTGCCTCACTCTAGGCACGAGGGTCGGCCGAAGCCGCCTCTTAACGTCGTCGAGGGTTGCGCGCACACCGTGGCCGCACCCCGACGCCGACCCGAGACTGGGGGTGACCGGATCAGCCGGCCACCGGGACCTCCTTGGCAATCGCCCACATGAACGCGATGAGTTCCCGCGCGATCGCCGTCACCGTCACGTTCGGATGCTTGCCGCGCGCGGTGCGTCGGCGAAAGCGCTTGCACAGTCGGACCTGCGCCTTCCAGCCGAGGTCTTGAATCGGTTTCGGCAGCGCGTCGATCCGGGTCTGAATATGCTGGGAGACTTTCGCGGGGTGACGGTACGCCCACGCGGCTTCGATCAAGGCGCGCCGCGCGCGGCCGTTCCCCGCTTTAGTGATACCGCCCTGTCGGCGCGACGGACCGCTCGAGTACTCGGACGGAATCAGGCCGACAAACGCCGCCAACTGCCGCGGCGACGTGAACCGGGTGAGGTCGCCGAGCTCCGCGACAACGGTGATGGCGACGAGCCACTGCACGCCACGCAAGGCCTGCAGCGCGTCGACGACCGGCGCCAGCCGCCACGCGGACGCACATGCGCGCAGCTCGGCCTCGAGCCGGGCGAGTCGATCGACCTGCTCGTCGACCGCCTTCACGGCTTCCTGAAAGACGATCTGTTGCGGCGGCGTGGGACAGACGACCTTCGCCAGATACCGAAGATGCGCGGCGTTCCAGTCGGCGCGGCCGAGATAATGCAACCCGAGCCGGAGCAGAAACGCCTTCAGGCGGAGCTTCGCATTCTTCAGCGTCAGACGCGCGGCATCGCGCGCGCGACAGAGATCGCGGATCGCCTCGTCATCGACCGTCGGGACGTAGACGCGCGTCAGATCGCCGGAGCGGAGCAAGCGCGCCAATTCCACGGCGTCGCGCCGGTCCGTCTTGACCTTGTCGCCGGGCTTCTTCGGGATGAGCGAGGGCGCCACCACCTGGCAGGCGAAGCCCTGGCCGGTCAGGTCCCGATACAGGCCGTACCCGCACGGCCCCGCTTCATAGGCGAACACCAGCGTGGGCGTCTTCGCCTGGAGCCGGCGAATCAATTTGTCGAGGTCCGCCTGGCGCGGGCCGATCGCGCCGACGTACACCGGCGGATCGGCACTCTGTCCTTGGGCGTGGGCGACGGCGATCGAATCTTTATGGACGTCGAGACCAACGAAAAGCGGCGTAGGATCCGACATGGCTGACCTCCGGTCACAGCGCCGCTGGGGATTCAGCGGTGCGGCTCTGGCCTGGATCAGGCTAACCCGCGACGGTGTCGGAGGTCAGCCGTGTACCGGAACCGAAGTCATACTGTCTAGACCGCAACCCCACGAACGAACAGACTTAAGGCAATTCTTCAGGCGTGACCACCGACGACGATCGTTCGAATGGCTGGGAGGGCGTTGCGCAGGCGCTAATCGCCGGGCGGTCACGCATCGGAGTTGCGACGGTCCGGACCTGGGCACAGGCGCTGCCCGTCGGAGGTTCCATTCTCGATCTGGGCTGCGGCACCGGCGTGCCCGTCTCCGAAGCGCTGATAGATGCCGGATTCGGCGTATACGGGGTCGACGCGTCTCCGAGTCTGGTCGCGGCCTTTCGCCGCCGGTTCTCCCGGGCACCAGTTGCCTGCGAGCCAGTGGAAGACTCGGCGTTTTTCAATCGCCAGTTCGACGGTGTAGTGGCCATCGGCCTGCTGTTCCTGCTGTCGGGGCCTGTGCAGGGGCGTGTGCTGCGCCGGGTCGCGTCGGCGTTGAACCCGACCGGGCGGTTCCTGTTCACGGCGCCCGAGCAGGAATGCACGTGGCCGGACGTACTGACCGGTCGTACGTCGAGGTCCCTCGGCGCGAAAGCGTATCAAGAGATCCTTGCGAGCGCAGGCGTGGCAGTGGTCGGCTCGTATCTGGACGAGGGGGACAACTACTACTACGACGCGACCCGGCCGACGATCCGTGACGAAATTGACGAAGCGGTCTAACATGCGCTGCACCCGACGCCGCCCGCGTCGCAGCCGGCGCGGGTGAGCGCCAACGTTGGGCCGACGAGATAAGGAGTTTCCAATGAATGAATTGGTGTTCGTGAGCGGCTTGGTAGGCGGCGTCATTGCGTACCTGTTCATCAGGTTGTCGGGACTCGAACGGCGGCTGAACCGGCTCTCCCGACTCGATGCAAAGGTCGATGCGCTGTTGAAGAATGCCGGAATTCAATTCGACGAGTATCAGGACGTGCCGGCAGACGTGAGGGAGGCCCTGGAACGCGGCGAGACGATTGTCGCTATCCAACGCTTTCGAACCGCCACCGGTGCGGGGCTGAAGGAAGCGAAGGCGTTGGTGGACGAAATCCGTCGTCGGAACGCCATCGCGAGCTGAGTGGACCGCAGTTTGTGGGCTCACGCGAACGCACGACGGCTGATTCGTCAGCACAGACGAGGAGTTTCGCGTCGGTAGCCATCCTGCGCCCGCCGATCAGGCCGATGTTCGTATGGTTTAGCTTGGCGACGCACTACCGACGACATCCCGCCGGTTGCATGCCACACATTGAGCAGCATGTATTCGAGCGCTTCGTCAGTGAGGGTCAGCCTTCCCTTCTTTGTGCTGGTCGGCGTAGCGGCCGATGAGGGCAAGCACCCCTTCGTCGCGCTTGCGGCGCGGCGACCGGCGCAGCGCCACTCAAGGTGGACCGCACCTTTTCAGCCTCTTTCAGGCCAGGCTCAGGACTCGCTCACGCATCCGCTGTCGTGCCGGCGGTATAGTGCCGCCTCGAAACAATTTCCCGGGAGCCGATCATGACCTTACACCAGCGAATCATTGGCAGCCTGCTCGCCTGCAGCGTCGCGGCGGCGAGCGCGGGCTGCACCAGTATGAAGACCATCCGTCCGGTGAACGACCCGGCGGCGCCGGCGTTCGGGCGAGTCAAGGCCGGCGACACGGTCGTGGTGTCTACGCGGGACGACCGGCGTCTGCGCTTCGTGGTACGGGCGATCGATGGCGATGCGCTGGTGACGCAGGAGGGGGTGCGCCTCACGCGCGCGGAGATCACGCACCTGGAGCGCCGGTCCTTCAGCGGACCGAAGACGGCGCTGCTGGTCGGTGGTACCCTCGTGGTTGCTTTTACGCTCGCGGTCGCGGCCGCCTACGCCTCAGTGCTGGGCGGCTGGCAGTAGCCGGCGCACAGCTTGCGGGCGACCGGCGCGGGCTCGAGGAGTCACGCACCCGCCGCCGCGAGGGCGGCGAGGATCAGCGCGGCGGACGCGAAGACCCCGCGTGCGTGCCGGGCGGCTGCGCCACGATCGATCACGAGCCTGTTGAGTGCAACGGCGAGGCCGTCCGGGTCCGTCGGCGGAGCGCAACAGGGGCAATCCTGGCAGGCCGAAATCCAACAGCTGGCAGTGGTCGCTTGCCTCATTGACGACGCAACTGCAGCAGATCCGGCCTCCATGCCCCAGCGGCGGCGTTTGAGGAAGAGTCCTGTGCGCGAGATCCCCAGAAGTTTCGCCGCCTCCTCGAGGCGTCCTTTGGAGCGGTCGAGTGCCGCCTTCACCATCGTCTTTTCCACCAGTTCGACGGCCTTCGGGAGTGAGAGGTCCATGCGGATACCGAACTCCGAATCGAGGGGCACGGCCGCGGGGACCGATCGCCGGGTGGCCTGGATCTCGGGGGAGAGGTGGGCGACCTCGAGCGCGGCGTCTTTCTCGGCCATCGCGACCATGCGGGTCACCTCGTTGGCGAGCTGCCGGAGGTTGGCCGGGCCACGGGCAGAGCAGCATGTATTCGAGCGCGTCGTCGGTGACGTCAGCCGTCCCTTCTACTGCTCGTCCGCATAGCGGCGGATGTAATGGCGACCAGGCCGGGCACTTCTTCGCGGCGCTCGCGCAGCGCCGGTGAACGCCCGCTTGCGGTCGCCGAACAGCTGACTTTCGAGCATGTCGCGGGGTACGGCGGTGCAGTTGAAGGCGAGCATGGTCTTGCCGGCGCGGCCAGAGGCCTGGTGAATCGTGCGCGCCATCATCTCTTTGCCGGTCGCGCGGCGGGCCGTCTGGCGTGAGCCGTGTTGACGAGCCACTCGGTGCCGTGCGCGCCTCCCAGTATGGCCCTCGGTGGCCGGGGCTTGGAGGTACTCACGACCGGCGCCCCTCTCCGGCGTTCCGGCGTCAGGGGCTTGGATAGCTACGCAGCTCAAGACGACTGCCGAAACCGGCTGGCCGCTCTTTCGCAGGTCCTCTCACTGGAGTCGCCCGAACGACCATAACAGGCGTTTCGCCGCTTCCCTCGGTTACGATCCTGAGATCCACCTGCACAGAAGTGATATGAGCGCCGCGGTGTCCAACATTCCATGAGCCGGCGATTGCTGTGTGGCCTCCTGGCGCTCGCCGCCTTCGTGGCGACCGGAGAGCGCTCTGCTTACGCGCGCCAGTGTGGCCGGATCGTACCCCCCTGCCAGGAATACTGGGAGGGGGAGACTGTTTTCGTCGGCACCGTCCGCAGAATCGCGGAAGCCGAAAGCGGGCGGCGCATCACGTTCGACGTGGAGCAGGTCGAGCGCGGAGCGAACGCTTCGACGATAACGGTCCGGGTACCAACGCGGCAACTCGTCAGCCGATCACCCTAGCGGGTGGGCGACCGGTACGTCGTCTACACTCTTGGCGCGGGCGAGGAGAGGTTCGTCAGGGCGTGTGGCCGCACACGTCTCGCCAACGAGGCAGAGGAGGATCTCGCCTACTTCCGGGAGATGAAAGCACCGGGCTTCGGCGGACGCATCTTCGGCTCGGTGCGGCACGAGGAGCCCGATTTCGCCGCACACGGCACTCGAGATCTTGGACCAATGGTGGGACTGACGGTTCGGCTCCAGGGAAATGGCCTCGATCGCGAAGTGTCCACCGCGAATGACGGCGCCTTCGACTTCGACGGCTTGCTGCCCGGAGAGTACACGGTCAGCCTCCGCGCGCCCGAGCGCATGCTGCTCGAGCCGCGGCTGTCCGGTGTCTACAGCACGCCGGCGCCCGGCTCCTTCACCGTGAGCCTGCGGTATGCGCGCGGATGCATGCCCATCAGTTTGACGGTCCGTGAACCTGGCGGCATCCGCGGCGTGCTCCTTGACGATCGAGGCGCTCCTGTTGAGGGCGGGCTGGTCTCCGCGATCGCGGCGGTCAATGCTGGAACATCGCAGCATGTTCCCGTCGAGCGGGTACGGACCGGAGCCGACGGACGATTCGAGTTCACGCCGCTTCCGCGCGGGAAGTACGTCCTCGTCCGCAACCTTGACGATCGTACTGAATCGACGGAGTTCAATCGCCGCGTGTACCACCCCGGCACGCGAGTACCCGGCGAAGCGACAATCGTCACCGTCGACGGACCCACGATCGTGGATGCCGGTGCCTTTCGGATCCCCTCCGACCCCGTCGAACGAACCATTACGGGCGTTGTCGTCTGGAGCGATGGGATCCCAGCTTCCGACGCCGACCTGGTACTGCACGGCGCGGCGCCGGAGAGGGTCCCGCTCGACGCGGCCGGCCGCTTCCGTGTAACGCTTCCCTACGGTGCGCGCTTTACCCTCCGAGCCCAGGGCCGCCGCCAAGTGAGCGGCCGCATGCGTGAGAGCCCTGACGTATCTACGGCGATCGGTCGGAACGATCGCGATCGCGACGTGCAGCTCGTGCTGCGGGTGCCGCAGTGACTCGGCTCGTCTGCCTCGTAGCCGCCCTCAGTGTGCTGCTCGCCGCTCAGCCGGCGACGCAGCGTGGACCGATCATCCGGTGGCAGCCGACGAATGGCCCCCTCGGGGGCGAGGCGGACTCGATCCTCGTGCACGCGGGTCAGCTCGTTGTGCCGCTGCACAACGTCGGTGCCTGGCGATCGCGTGATCGCGGGAAATCCTGGCAGCTCGTCAGAGA
>JACDDJ010000538.1 GCA_013817065.1 Acidobacteriota bacterium | reverse complement strand
GGTCAGACCATCTCCCACTATCGCCTGGTCGAGAAGCTGGGCGCCGGTGGCATGGGCGTGGTCTACCTGGCCGAGGACGTGAGGCTCGGGCGCGTCGTGGCGCTCAAGTTCCTCTCGGAAGAACTGTCGCGTGATCCGGCTGCGATCGAACGGTTCCAGCGCGAAGCGCGCGCCGCGTCGGCCCTCAATCATCCGCACATCTGCACGGTCTATGACGTCGGCGAGCAGAACGGCCGCCACTTCATCGCCATGGAGCTCCTCCAGGGCAAGCCGCTGCATCAACTCATTGGCGAAGGCCAGCGGCCCGTCGACGAAGTGCTCGAGCTGGGGATCGCGCTCGCCGATGCGCTGGCCGCCGCCCACGCGATGGGGATCGTTCATCGCGATATCAAGCCCGCCAATATCTTCGTCACCGATCGTGGCCAGGCGAAGCTGCTCGACTTCGGGCTGGCCAGGCCGCCCAGGAGTGCGACGGTCGATGGGCCGACCGAAGAGCAGCTGACCAGTCCCGGGTCGGTGATGGGCACCCCGGCGTACATGTCCCCCGAGCAGGTCCGGGGTGAGGCCCTCGATCAGCGGACCGATCTCTTCTCGCTGGGAGCCGTCCTCTACGAGATGACCACCGCGCAGCAGCCTTTCCCCGGCGCCACCTCGGGGCTGATCCAGGACGGCATCCTCAACCGTGCGCCCGTGCCAATGGCGCGGCTGAATCCGGGAGCGCCACCCAGGCTGGACGAGGCGATCACCAAGGCACTCGAGAAGGACCGCGCGTTGCGCTATCAGAGTGCGTCAGAATTGCGGGCAGACCTGCAGCGGCTGAAGCGGGACAGCGGTGGTGCGCTTGCTTCTTCATCGCCGGATTCGACGCCGACGCGACGGTCCGGTCGAAGCCGGATGTATATGGGTCTCGTCGCCATTGCCCTGGTCGGCCTGGTTGCCGGCGCGGCCTACTTCAACGGCGTCCGCTCGCCTGGCGCGATCGATTCCGTCGCCGTCCTGCCGTTTGTGAATGCCACCGGCAATGCCGACAACGAGTATCTCAGCGACGGCATCACCGAGAGCCTCATCTCCAGGCTGTCGCGGGTGGCGACGCTGCGCGTGACGGCACGAAGCACCGCCTTCCGTTACAAGGGGCAGGAGACAGATCCTCAAAAGATCGGGCAGGACATCGGTGTGCGCGCCGTGCTCTCGGGCCGCGTGCTGCAGCGCGACGGCTCGCTCGTCATCCGGGCCGACCTCATGGACGTCTCCACCGGTGCGCAGTTGTGGGGTGATCAGTTCGTGCGCCGGCTGGATGACATCTTCGCGCTCCAGGACGAGCTGTCCCGCGAGATCTCCGACAGCTTGAGGCTCCGCCTGACCAAGGAGGACCAGGAGCGGCTCACGAAACGTGACACCGACAGCGCCGAGGCGTATCAGCTCTACCTCCAGGGCCTGTATCACTGGCACAAACGGAACCCGGATGGGCTGCGCACCTCGATTGGATATTTTCAGCGCGCGATCGCTGTCGACCCTGACTACGCCCTGGCTTACACCGGGCTCGCGGATGCCTACAACCTGGTGTCGTTCTTCAACATGGAGCCGCCGCGCGAGGCGATGCCGAAGGCGAAGGCGGCGGCGGAGCGGGCCCTGATGATCGACGGCGAGCTTGCCGAAGCGCATATCTCGCTCGGTTACGCCGCCTTCACCTACGAGTGGGACTGGCCGGCCGCCACCAAGCATTTCGACCGCGCCCTCGCGCTAGATCGCGAGGTGGTGATGAACCACTCCAACTATCCCTTCTATCTCACCGTCGGCGGTCGCTCGGACGAAGCCGTCGACGTCGCGAGACGCGCATTCGAACGCGATCCGCTGTCGGCCTCGCGCAGCCACACGCTGGCGGTGCAGCTCGCCCTGGCTGGCCGCCGCGACGAGGCGATCAAGGAGTGTCGCCGGACGATCGATCTCGACCCGGGCTTCGCCGTTGCCTACGACGTACTCGGCGGACTGCTGGCGGGAAAGGGGAATTACCAGGAGTCGCTGCCCGTGTTGCAACAGGCGGTGACACTGAGTCGTGGGGCTGCGCTCTCGCTCGCCAACCTCGGGCACGTGCAGGCGCGTCTCGGCCGGCGGGACGACGCGCAGCGCATTCTGCAGCAACTCTCGCAGGCGGCTCAGGAGCGATACGTCCCCGCGCTGGCGTTCGCCGTCGTCCACCTCGGGCTCGGTGAGGACGATCAGGCACTGGACTGGCTCGAGAAGGCGTACGCCGAGCGGTTCAATCGGCTGGCGTACTTACGGCGCGAGCCGACGTGGCAGTCGTTGCGACAGAACCCTCGTTTCCAGGATCTGCTCCGCCGCATCAATCTGCCGGAATGAAGCGAACGTCTGCCACCCCCCGTCGGCCAGAAGCTGAATTGCTTCTGGCGTCGCGCCGGCGACAGCGGCGAGCCGAATCGTGCGGTCGAAGGTGGCCAGCGCACCGCCGCGCGAAACCGGGCGCGCAGTATTCTATTCAGCAGATGGACACAGATAAGGCGTTGACCGGCTCTGTCCCGAAGATTTACGACACCTACCTGGTCCCGCTCATCTTCGAACCCTTCGCGGACGACCTCCTCCGTCGGCTGGCACCGCGAGCCCCGCGCCGAGTCCTCGAGGTAGCAGCCGGCACCGGCGCCGTGACGCGCAGGATGGCGGCGGTGCTGCCGGAACGGACGTCGATCGTCGCCACTGACCTCAATCAGGCGATGCTCGACCAGGCGGCGGCCAGCGGCACCCCGCGTCCGGTTGAGTGGCGGCATGCCGACGCCCTCCAGTTGCCGTTCGAGGACGGCAGCTTCGATGCGGTCGTCTGCCAGTTCGGCGCGATGTTCTTCCCTGACAAAGCCAGGGCGTTTGCAGAAGCGCGTCGCGTGCTGAAGCCCGGCGGCGCATTCCTCTTCAACGTCTGGGACGCGATCGAACACAACGCGTTTGCCGACACGATCACCAACGCGCTGGCCTTGCTCTTTCCGGATGACCCACCGCGCTTCCTGGCGCGGACACCGTACGGATACAACGACGTGTCCACCATCCAGCGCGATCTCCAAGGAGGAGGATTCAAGACAGCGAAGCTCACGACCGTGACGGCGCCAAGCCGTGCAGCGTCGCCACACGTGCCCGCGATCGGCTACTGCCAGGGAACGCCGCTGCGTGGCGAAATCGAGGCGCGGAAGCCGGATGGCCTCGCGGAAGCTACCGATCTCGCCGCCGAAGCAGTCGCGAAGAGATTCGGGCGCAGCGACCTCGAGTCGGAGAACCAGGCCCACGTCATCGAGGCGAACAGGTAGCCGCACCTTCATCGACGCAGAGGCGCGCCACGCGCCGGTCGTCGACAGCGCCAGGTGTGCCACCCCTCAGCGCAGCGCTGCGGTGGTGCGCCAAGAAAACCCGCCCCGCTGGGGCAGATCCTGGATCGTCGTCACGACCGCGAGCCGGCCATCCTTCATGAACATGATCGGAACGTACTCGCCGGCGGTGTCCCGCTTGCGCGGTTCGCCGGGCTTCGTGTCCCAGGCCCACGTCTCTGGCTGGATGGGCGGCGCTTCGGCCAGGCGAGGTGCAGCATTGTCGGCGGTCGCATCGATGTTGCCGACGTGGACGCGCATCGCCTCGTCGCGTCCGGAGAACCAGGTCGCCGCGAGCTCGCCGGCGCCGCGCGCCACCAGGTAGGGGTAGTAGCGCAGCTCGCCGCCTTCCGCCAGCGACCACGTCGTCCAGGTTGCGCCGCGATCGGTCGAACGCGCGAGCCGCAGCGCCGCCGGATCGGTCCACAGGTAGTAAAGATGCCCGGCCGCGTCCCACGCGATCGGCTCGACCCAGCGCGGCATCGGATCCTCGGCCTCGCTG
>JACDDJ010000537.1 GCA_013817065.1 Acidobacteriota bacterium | reverse complement strand
GGACTTATGTGATCGGCGAAAACGAGCCGCAGGATTCGCGGCTGGTACGCTCGACGACCGAAGGCGGTTTCGGACTCGACGCCCTCTGGAACGACGATTTCCACCACGCCGCGGTGGTCGCGCTGACCGGTCGGCGGCAGGCGTACTACCACGACTACAAGGGCTCGCCGCAGGAACTGATCTCGTGTGCGAAGTACGGATTCCTCTACCAGGGGCAGTACTACGCCTGGCAGAAGAAGGTGCGCGGTACGCCTGCGTTCGACCTGCCGCGGTCCTCGTTCGTGTCGTTCCTCGAGAATCACGACCAGGTCGCAAACTCCGCGTTCGGCCGGCGGCTCCATGCTTCTTCTTCGCCGGGCCGCTTCAGGGCACTGACGGCGTTCCTGCTGCTCGGGCCTGGAACACCGCTGCTGTTCCAGGGGCAGGAATACAACTCGTCCGCCCCGTTCCTCTATTTCGCCGACCACAAGGCCGATCTGCAGGGGCCAGTGACCGAAGGACGACGAGACTTCCTGGCGCAGTTCTCCAGCCTGCGCGACCCGGAGGTGCAGCGTGCACTGCCTTCGCCGGTAACGTCCGGAACCTTCGAGCGCAGCACGCTCGATGTCGGCGAACGCGAACAGCACACGGCGGCATTCGCGTTACACCAGGACTTGATCGCGCTGCGCCGCGGCGATCCAGTCATCGGGCAATCGGCGGAGCGGATCGATGGTGCTGTGATTGCCGCCGAAGCCCTTGTCCTGCGGTATTTCGGCGGCGCCGCCGGCGACCGATTGCTAATCGTCAACCTTGGTTGTGACCTCGAGCTCACGCCCGCGCCGGAGCCGCTCCTCGCCGCGGGTCCGGGCGGCCGCTGGCGGCTCGCCTGGAGCAGCGGGTCGATCCGCTACGGCGGAGAGGGGACGCCACCCATCGATCCAGTGGGTGAGTGGCAGCTGCCGGGGGAATCCGCGATGCTGTTTACATCTGCGCGCGGAGGACACGAATGACCGACGCGGATCTCACGAGGACTCTCGTCGAGCCGCTCGACGAACTGCCATACGAGCCGATGCCGCGTCGCGAGTGGCTCGTCACCAACGGTCTTGGCGGATACGCGTCCGGAACCGTTGCCGGGGCGGTGACCCGTCGCTATCACGCCTTACTGGTCGCGTCCCTGCCGGCGCCTCTCGGACGGATGGTGATGTTGAACCACCTGCTCGAGCGAGTGCGGCTGCCGGGAGCCGAGCCGATGTGGCTGGGCGACGAGGACGAAGTCGCGGGTCCGAACGCCGCCGATCGTGGCGGCCGGCTCGTGGAGTTCAAGCTCGAACTCGGTCTTCCGGTCTGGCGTTACCAGATCGAGGGTGTCGAGATCGAAAAGCGGATCGTGATGCCACACGGGCAGAACACCGTTCATGTCACCTACCGGCTGCTCTCCGGGAAAGGGCCCGTTCGTCTCACGCTTCGCCCGTCCGTGCACTTCCGCCCGTACGAAGCCGCTGTCGACGCCGAACCATCCCAGACCTACTCCGTCGTCGCGGACAACAATGGCTATGAGCTGGTCTCATCGAGCACCATACCGTCCCTTCGACTCGTGATACGCGGGCGACGGACGGCCTTGACGCTGGATGCGAAGGGCACACCCGGTGTGCCGTATCCGATGGAAGCCAAGCGCGGCTACAACTCGGTTGGCTCTCTGTGGAGCCCGGGATATTTCAGGGCCGAACTCCTCGGCGACGAACCTGTGACCCTCGTCGCATCAGCCGAGTCGTGGGAGAGCATCCATGCGCTGCAGCCGGCCGCCGCGCGCGAAGCGGAGAAGGAGCGGCGCCGCAAGCTGCTCGCGATCGCCGAACTCGGGCAGAGCGGGCTCGCCGCCGAACTCGTCCTCGCCGCCGATCAATTCATCATCACCCCGGCCGGCCGTGCCGAGGAGGCGGCGCGCGCGCGCGCCGCCAGCGAACACGTGCGGACGGTGATTGCCGGCTATCACTGGTTCACCGACTGGGGCCGCGACACGATGATCAGCCTCGAGGGGCTGACGCTCACCACCGGCCGGTACCGGGAGGGCGGCTACATCCTGAGGACGTTCGGGCACTACGTCCGTGATGGCCTGATCCCGAATATGTTTCCCGACGGCGCCCGCGACGGGCTGTATCACACCGCGGACGCCACCCTGTGGTTCTTCCACGCCGTCGAGCGCTACGTTCGCATCACGGGTGACATCGACACGCTGCGACTGCTGCTGCCGACGTTCCTCGAGATCGTGCGCAAGCACCTCGAGGGCACGAGGTTCGGCATCGGCGTGGATCCGACGGACGGGCTTCTCCGCCAGGGTGAGCAGGGCTACCAGCTCACATGGATGGACGCCAAGGTGGACGACTGGGTGGTGACGCCTCGTCGCGGCAAAGCGGTGGAGATCAACGCGCTGTGGTACAACGCGCTCCGGCTGCTCGATGGCTGGGTGCGCGAGCTTGGCGTCGATGACGAGGGGATCGGACTCGCGGCGCACGCGGACCGCGCCCAGGTGTCGTTCAACACGCGATTCTGGTCGGAGTCTCACGGGCACTTGCTCGATGTGGTTGATGGCGAGCAGGGCGACGATCCGGCCTGCCGTCCGAACCAGGTCTTCTCGATCGCGCTCGACCACCCGGTGCTCGCACGAGAACGGTGGGAGCCGGTCATGAATGTCGTGAGGGATCGGCTGCTGACGCCGGTGGGGCTGCGCTCGCTGGCGCCCGGTCATCCGGACTACAAGTCCCGCTACTTCGGTGACCTCCGTGCGCGCGACGCGGCCTATCACCAGGGCACGGTGTGGGGCTGGCTGATCGGACCTTATGTCGATGCGTGGCTGAAGCTGCATCCGCACGATCCCGCCGGCGCGCGCCAGTTGCTCCGCGGCTTTGAAGGTCACCTTACCGAGGCCTGCGTCGGGTCGATCAGCGAGGTCTTCGACGCTGAGGATCCATACGTCCCTCGCGGCTGCGTCGCGCAGGCCTGGAGCGTCGCGGAAGTGCTCCGGTGCCTGGAGAAGACCTCCGGGCCAGCCTGAGCCTGCGCCACGCCGCGCAGTATGATGCCCGGACAGCAATGACGTCCGATCGCCTCGCGCAGTACGGCTGGAACGAGAGCTTCGCGGCAGCCTTCGCCGAGCACGCAGCCGACGATCGCGTGCCCGGACGCGTCGTCCTCGAGCACACGCACATCTATCGCGTCGGCACTGCGGACGGGGAACTGCTGGCGCGGGTCTCGGGACGGCTGCGTCACCGCGCCGAGTCACGTCCCGACTTCCCCGCCGTCGGTGACTGGGTCGTCGTCGAACCGGTCCCGGACAGCGACGCGCGGATCCACGCCGTCCTGCCTCGCTTCAGCCGCTTCTCACGACGCGCCGCCGGTGACACCACCGAGGAACAGATCGTCGCCGCCAACATCAACATCGTCTTTCTGGTAGGCGGACTCGATGGCGACTTCAATCCGCGACGGATTGAGCGGTACCTGGTTGTGGCTTGGGAGAGCGGCGCAACACCGGTAGTGGTGTTGAACAAGGCGGACCTGGTTGAAGATCCCGCGCGGCACGTCGCCGACGTCGAGGCCGTCGCTCCCGGCGTCCGCGTCCACGCCGTTTCGGCGAAGCAGCCGGAGACCATCGAGGTCCTGCGCCAATACGTGACGAGCGGCAGAACCGCGGCGCTTCTCGGCTCATCAGGGGTGGGGAAGTCGACGATCGCGAACAGGCTCGTCGGCCACGATCTGCTGCGCACGCAGGATGTGCGTATCACGGACAGCCGCGGCCGCCATACAAGCACGTCGCGCCAGATGGTGCTGCTCGAGAGCGGCGGTATCCTCATCGACACACCGGGGATGCGCGAACTGCAGCTTTGGGAGACGGGCGAGGCCCTGGCA
>JACDDJ010000536.1 GCA_013817065.1 Acidobacteriota bacterium | reverse complement strand
ATCCTGGTCTGCGACCAGAGCACCAACTCCTTCATCGCCGCGTGGGACAAGAAGACCGGCAAGAAGCTGTGGCAGACGACGCGTGTGGAGGCGAAAAGCGGTCACTCGACGCCGATCCTGTGGACGCCGCGCGGCGGCAAGCAGCAGGTGATCGTGCCGGGATCCTTCCTGCTCAGCGCCTACGATCCCGACAACGGCGAGCGAATCTGGTGGGTCGGCGGACTCTCCTTCGAGATGAAATCAACGCCCGTCGTCAAAGGCGACATCGTCTACATCAACGGCTTTGGTTCGCCGGAGAATAATCCCGGCAGCAAGATCCCGGTGATGACCACCGACGAGGCATTCAGCAAGTTCGATGCGAACAAGGATGGCAAGCTGTCGTCTGACGAGTCACCGACGCCGCACGCGAAGAGTTATCTCTCCTTCATGGATCTTGACGGCGACAAGATGTATTCCCGCGCCGACTGGGACTACTACAAAGCGGCGATGGAATCAGACAACGGGATGCTTGCGATCCAGATGGGTGGCAAGGGCGACATGACTTCCAAATCGGTGAAGTGGAAGTATCACCGCGGAATTCCGCAGCTACCCTCGCCGCTGATCTTCGAGAACGTCCTCTACATGGTGAACGACGGCGGCGGGATCGTAACGATGCTGAACCCGGATACGGGGGAGCTGCTCAAGCAGGGGCGGCTGCCTGGCGGCAGCAACACCTTCTACGCGTCCCCAGTGGCGGGGGACGGCAAGGTCTACGTCGCGAGCGAGAAGGGCCAGGTCTTCGTGCTGCCTCCAGGCCCAAATCTCGAACCGCTGATGGTCAACGACCTGGCCGACGGGATCTACGCGACGCCCGCGCTGATGGACGGACGGATTTATCTGCGGACGCTCAATACTCTGTATTGCTTTGGAAAGGCGTAAGCCCTTGCAGACGGTCTAAAGGCCTCACCGCCAAGTTCGCGAAGGCCGCTAAGACGTCCTTTTAGATGTCTCTAAAATCTTTGCGCTCTTGGCGTTCTTTGCGGTGAGGCGTTTTGACAGCAGTGCGCGAGTTTGGGATTTCAGTTGGAAAGTTTCTTCATCAATATAGGAAGAAACTCGCGAACTCTGCGGTCCCAGTACTCCCAGGTATGAGCGCCGGCGACCTCGTGGTACTCGTAGGGCAGTCCACTCTTGTGGAGGGTGGTCAGCGACGGCCTGCTGACGGCTCGCGGAGAACGCGCCGCTGAAACTCGCTGCGACGGCGAACGCGCCAGGGCGTCTGAGCGCCATCTTGAGCGCGCCGTATCCGCCCATGGAAAGACCCGCGATCGTCCGCCCGTGACGCGAGTTGATCGTGCGGTACTTGACGGCAACGTCGGCCTGCAGGTCGGTGAGAATGTAATCCTCGAACCGTTCTTCCGGCGCGTTCGCGGCGTTCGTGTACCACGAGTTCTCCCCGTCGGGCATCACGATGATCAGCGGCAGCGTGCGGCTGTACTCGGCCAGGTTCGTCCTCGTCGTCCAATCCTTGTAGTCCCCGCCGAGCCCATGCAGCAGGTAGAGGACCGGGTAGCGGCGTTGTGAGGTGGCGTAATCGGCCGGCATCAGAACGCGATACTTCATCGTTCGGCCGAGCGCCGCGCTCTGCAGCGAGGCCTCGTGCAGCCGCTGTGATGCGTCACGTGTTTGGGTGTTGGTCTGCGCAGGAATGTGCAGCAGGAGCGCGGCCAGAAGAAAGAAGTGCATGCGGTAGGATTATAGGGATATGAGCACCTGGGAGGAATTCAGCGGTCTCAACCGCGGATACGTGCTCGAGCTGTACGAGAAGTACCGGCAAAACCCGGCTTCAGTCGACGCCGAGACGCGCGCGTTGTTCGAGCAATGGACGCCACCCGCTGATGAAACGGTCGAAATTGGCGGCGGGATGCCAGTGCTCAAGGCCGTCGGCGCCGTCAACCTCGCACAGGCGATCCGCCGCTATGGACACCTGGCGGCGCAGCTCGATCCGCTCGGCTCCGCGGCCCTGGGGGACCCGACGCTGTTACCCGAGACTCACGGGCTCACGAACGCGGACCTTCGTTCGATGCCGGCCTCGCTGATCTGGTCGGCGCTTGCCGAGGGCGCCGCGAATGCGCACGAGGTGGTCGAAGCGTTTCGCAGGGTCTACTGCTCGACCACCGGTTACGATTTCGCGCACGTCTTCGTGCCGGAGGAGCGCCGCTGGTTGCGGCAGGCGGTCGAGTCGGGACGTTTCCGCTCGCCCGCCGATCCGATCAATCACGCGGCGCTGCTCGACCGGCTGACCCAGGTCGAAGTGTTCGAGCGCTTCCTGCACCGCACGTTCCCCGGCAAGACGCGGTTCTCGATTGAAGGGCTCGACATGCTCGTGCCCGTGCTCGACGAGATCATCGGTGACGCCGCCGAGTTCGGCGTCCGCAACATCCTCATCGGCATGGCGCACCGCGGCCGCCTCAACGTCATGGCGCACGTGCTCAACAAGCCGTACGCGCAGATCCTCGCCGAGTTCAAGGATCCGGTCAGCAGCAGGGCCTTCCGCGAAGACATGGCGTGGACGGGCGACGTCAAGTACCACGCCGGGGCACGCCGCGCGCTCAAGGGTGGCGCCGAAATGGACGTCGTCGTATCGATGCCGCCGAATCCGAGCCACCTCGAAGCTGTCGACCCGGTTGTCCTTGGCATGGCGCGCGCGGCCGGTACCGCGGTGGAGAAGCCGGGGCCGGCGAAGTTCGATCCGACCGGCAGCGTGCCCATTCTGATCCACGGCGACGCGGCGTTCCCCGGGCAGGGCGTGGTGGCCGAGACGCTGAACCTTGCGCGCCTCGAGGGCTACAACACCGGCGGCACGATCCACCTCATCGTCAACAACCAGCTTGGCTTCACGACCGATGCGAGCGACGCATACAGCACGTCGTATGCGAGCGGGCTCGCGCGTGGATTCAAGATCCCGATCATCCACGTCAACGCCGATGATCCCGAGGCCTGCGTCGAAGCCGCGCGCCTCGCCATCGCATTCCGGCGGCAGTTCCAGCGCGACTTCCTGATCGACCTGATTGGCTACCGACGCTACGGCCACAACGAGGGCGACGAGCCGTCGTTCACCCAGCCGCTGATGTATCAGAAGATCAACGAGCACGCGACGGTCCGAAAGGTGTGGGCCGACACGCTCGTCTCGCGAGGTGCGATCGAAGCGGCGGACGCCGACGCTCTCACCCGCAGATACATGGACGCACTGCAGTCGACCATGGACACGCTCGAACCGGAGCGGCACTTCGTCGAGCCGCAGCCGGAGGAGCCGCCGCCAGGCGCCGCGGCACGCGCCGAGACGGCAGTACCGCTCGACACGCTGCGCGCGCTGAATGCGTCGCTCGTGAAGCTGCCGGACACGTTCACCATTCACCGCAAGCTCGAACGCGTCCGCGAAAAGCGTCCGACGATGTTCGACAACCTGGACGAGCGGACCGTCGACTGGGCCGCCGCCGAGGAGCTGGCGTTTGCCTCGATTCTCGCCGAGGGGGTCGCCGTCCGTTTGACCGGTGAGGACGTCGAGCGCGGCACGTTCAGTCACCGCCACGCAGCGTTCAACGACGTGAACACCGGCGCACAGCACGTTCCGCTGCAGCAACTGCCGCAGGCGCGCGCCGCCTTCGAGATCCACAACAGTCCGCTGACCGAGAACGCGCTGATCGGCTTCGAGTTCGGTTACAACATCCAGGAGCCGTCGCGGCTCGTCGTCTGGGAAGCGCAGTACGGCGACTTTATCAATGGCGCCCAGACGATGATCGACGAGTACTTGGTGTCAGCGAGAGGGAAGTGGGGGCTGAGGCCGTCGCTGGTGCTCTTGCTGCCGCATGCGCACGAAGGGCAGGGTCCAGACCACGCCAGC
>JACDDJ010000535.1 GCA_013817065.1 Acidobacteriota bacterium | reverse complement strand
ACGACCAGCGCCAGGCTGGTACCGATCAGCACCCGCCGCGACCCGACGCGATCCGCGTATGCCCCGGTCAAGGGCGCCGAGAACGCCGACGAGTAAGTCAGGAATCCAAGAAACAGCCCCGACGAGAACGTGCTGCCGCCAAGATCGAGGATGTGAAACGGCGCCGTGGGGAACAACTGGAACGCCGACAGAAATACAGTGAAGCTGAAGCCGCACATCACAAAGAAGCGCGGCGTAAACAAGCGCTCTGACACCCATCAACTCTAGACCAGCGCGGGTGTCGATGGCGCGCTGGCGCCGTGGCTTAGAATTAGTGGCATGGACCAGGACCTCTCATCTTTCCGGCCGTCGCGCATCTGGAAGCGCATGACGGCCGAACGGCGGCAACAGGCAGCGGAAAATTTCTGGAACGACGAGCAGTCCGCCGATCAGCAGATCGAGGCGATCACGACGATCGCCTCACACATGAAGTTCCGGACGAAGAGCGTCGTCGCGCTGCCGCTGGAGCGGAAGGTCAAGTACCTGCTTGGGCTGCCGAACATGTCCGACTCGATTGCGGCCCGCTCGCTGGTCGCCTATCACCTGGAGCATCAACGGCCGATGATGGGCGCCTTCCTGGACGGGCTCGGGATCCCGCACGAGGATGGCCTGATCAACGAAGACAACGTCACGGTGCCGGACGCGGAGAAGGTGAAGGCCGCCGCCGAGGAGCTCGCCGGAAAGTTCCCGGCGGACGAGGTGTGGCTGTACTTCAGCACGCTCGTTTCCCAGGATCCCGAGACCTGGTCGGCGCTGATCGATCTGCCGCAGACGCAGCCGCCCGAGGCGGCGGCCGGTTAGACGACCAGCGAAATGGTGGTTCGCGCCACGCGCTTCCCTACGCGTGCGGCGGTCAGGCCGGCCAGTCCTGCGCCGATGACGATGACGGTGCGTCCGCGAAGTTCGGTGTCCATGCGTCCTCTCTCCAACCTAAGATACGGACCTATGAGTCTCATTATCCTGCTCGCGGCACTCACCGTCGCGCAGTCACCGGCTTCGCTCGAGTCGAAGGTCCGCTCACTGATTGCCGCGAGCGGTGCCGAGGTCGCTGTCGCCTATCGGTCGCTCGACGGCACGTCGGAGCTGCTCATTGATCCCGATAAGACCTTCCATGCGGCGAGCACCATGAAGGTGCCGGTCATGATCGAGCTCTTCCGGCAAGTCGAAGCCGGCACGTTGAAGCTCGACGACCCGCTCCCCATCCGCAACGAGTTCCGCAGCATCGTCGACGGCAGCCCTTACAAGCTCAGTGAAGGGGACGACTCGGACCTCGAGGTCTACTCGACCGTCGGTAAGACGCTGACGCTGCGGCGCTTGAACGAGCTGATGATCACGGTGAGCAGCAACTTCGCAACGAACCTGCTGATCGAGAAGCTCGGTGCCGAGAAGATTCGGGCGACCGTCACGAAGCTGGGCGCCGACGGGATGAAGGTGTTACGAGGTGTCGAGGACTCCAAGGCGTTCGAGAAGGGGATGAACAACGCGACCACCGCACGCGCGCTGCTCGTGCTCTTCGAGAAGATCGGGCAGTCGAAGGCGGTGGGCGCCGCGGCAGACAAGGAGATGCTCGAGGTCCTGAAGCGACAGAAGTTCAACGACGGTATCCCGGCCGGCCTACCGAAGGGAACGCCTGTCGCGCACAAGACCGGCACCATCACCCGCATTCACCACGACGCCGGCATCGTCTTCGGCCCTAAGCCGTACGTGCTGGTGGTCCTCGTGCGGGGGATCCAGGACCAGAAGGTCAGCGGCCCGCTGATGGCCGCGATCTCGAAGGCGGTCTGGGAAAGTCACTAAACTCCCAACTCCCAACTCCCAACGTATCTGTTCGGCGCGCCAGAACTCCTAGAACACGTACACGAAGTTGACGACCGGGAAGGCCAAGGCTTCGCCGATGGGGATGGCAAGCGCCAGATCGGCCGACAGGCGCTCGCCCATGAAGCGGATGCCGCCCGAGAGGATGCCGCCGCCGTCCTGCCAGATGTAGTTCTCGGTGATCAGCTTCATGTTGCGGTGGACGCGGCGTTCACCGCCGATCATCGCGATGCCGCCGCGGCTGTCGCCCGAGTAGGCAACGCCGCCGCCGACGGTAAGGGCGTTGTCGCTACTGCCAAAGGTCCCGACCCCGTAAGCGATGCCGGCGCTGTTGCCTTCGCTGGTGTCGAAGACATGCAGGACGCCGACGGCAGCCTGGACTTTCCCGGTGTTGAGGACGCGGTACTTCGGGGTGATCCAGAACGGACGGTCGAAGTCCTCGATCCCGAAAACGAGCGGGGTGCCGCCGCCGATGGAGAAGTTGTCGGTGACGCCCACCTGGACGAAGGGCGCGAGGAATTCGAAGACGCCGACCGAGACCTGCCCTTTCTCGAGCGACCTGCCGGTGGGCGCGAAGAACAACCGGCTGCGGTGCACGTCGGCGCGGACGAACTCGCCGCGCTCGAGACGTCCTTTGACGACCTTCAGCGAGACGATCTCGTTGCGGCTTGCGGTGATGGTCGCACCGGACTGCGTCCTGAAAACGACCTCCTGGTCGTTCTCACGTTCGATCCGGCCAAAGAGGCGCGAGCCGTCCTTCAGCAGGAGCTCGTGCATCTCGACCTCGCCGGACGAGGCTGATACCGGAGTGACCGGGGCCGTCTGTGCCTCCGCCATGGGACCGAAGAAGGCCAGGATCAACAGGACGAGGAGCGTGGTGACGCGGATGGTAGTCATGTGCTTCATAAGGCGCACAGTAGCGGCCGCGAGGCTCACCAGTCGTGAGCTGGCGCTGAATTAGGCTGAAATCGCCCGTTCCGGCAGCCCGTTTCAGCGAGCGCGCGCGGCGAGTGCCTGGAGAATGTCCTGAAATCCGCGCTTTGGGCGCAGCGGCTCGAGCAGGGGCTCGACCGGGATCGTCCACCCGGCGAACGGCAGGTCGGCGCGATCGAGAAGGCTGCGCAGGCAGTCCAGCGCTTGCGCGTCGTGACCGGTGGCAGTATCCAGGAACGCCTGCGCGATTGTCGCCTCACCCCCCCGTCCACCCTTGCGCAGCGCCGCGATCGCGGCATCGGCGCGGGCAAATACTGCGTCGGCTTCCTTCCGCTTCCCGGCCAGGGCGTGCGCGACGCCGAGACCGACGAGTGAACGGGCATGCTCGGGGTAAAGCTCGAGGGCATGCTGGAAGTGCGGTGCCGCGCCGGCAGGGTCCTTGGCGCGCAGCTTCGCGAAGCCACCGCCGTCGCACGCATTCATCATGAACTCCGGTCCATACAACTGACCGTCGCCGCAGCCGCGCTCCTTGGCGAACTCCGCCTCCGCCTCCGACGTGTCACCCTGCGCGAGGCGGACAAGGCCAAGCAGCCAGTGGAGTCCCCGTGCGGGATAGCGCTGCTTCAAGTGCGCCTGGCGATCCTGCACGATGGTGCCCTCGCGCAGGACGGACTGGGCGTGGTCCAGGTGTCCGCGAGCGATGTGGACCATCGCGACTTCGAAGTGCGCGAACGGGAAGTCGGGATAGAGGTCCAGCACGCGCGACAGCGCGCGCAGGCGTTCGTCGCCCCACGCCGCGTGGCCGACGCGGAAATGGTGGCCCCAGTATCCGGGCTCGAGCGCGACCGCGCGCCGCGCCGCGACCAGCGCCTCGGTCGCCCGTCCGGCACTGACCAGCAGGAATGACAGCGTCGCGTGCGCCTCCGCCAGATCGGGCTCGAGCTCGATCGCTCGCCTGACATGGTCGATCGCCTTGGCAAGGAGTGCTACATCGGGCTGGTTCTTCGCCCGCGACGTCTCGTACTGCCAGAAGTGCGCGTTGCCCAGACCAACGTGCGCGGCGGCGTATCGAGGGTCGAGCGAAATCGCGCGCTCGAAGTCCTCGATCGCCCTCG
>JACDDJ010000534.1:2945-3905 GCA_013817065.1 Acidobacteriota bacterium | reverse complement strand
GAGATCGCGCAGAAGTTGGCGTAGGTGCGCGCGAGATCCTCGGTGTCGTCGGGAACGATGGTGAAGTTGATCTGTTTTCGCTCGGTCATGCCTTAGTATCGCTTCTTAATATCGGCGCAACACGCCAACGACGACGCCGCGAACCTGGACCTCGTCGGGCTGGGCGAAGATCGGCTGCATCGTCGGATTGGCGGGCTGCAGGCGGATGCGCCCCTGCTCGCGATACATCTTCTTCAGGGTCACGTCGCTGCCGTTGAGCATCGCGATGACCATTTCGCCGTTCTCCGCTGTGCGGCGGTCTTCGACGATCACGTAGTCGCCGTCTTTGATTTGTTCGTCGATCATCGAATCGCCGCGGACCTTGAGGACGTAAGACTCGCGCTTGCCGACCAGGTCTTCGGGCACCGCGAGCGTCTCGTCGCCGACGACCGCTTCGATCGGTGAACCAGCCGCGACGTATCCGAGCATTGGAAGCTCGACCGCTCGGCTCCCGAGCCGTGCGGTGATCAGTTCGACCGAACGACTACGGTTCCACGCCCGTTTGATGAAGCCTTTTTCCTCCAGGTTCGTCAGGTGCTTGTGCACCGTGGCGAGGGATGACAGGCTGAACCGGCGCCCGATTTCCTCCAGGCTCGGTGCGTATCCGTGCTGCTGGATGAAGTCGCTCAAGTAGTCGAGAATCTCGCGCTGGCGCTTGGTGAGTGGCAACATGCGCGGCACTATATGCAAAGGAAAAGCGAAAGTCAACGTATTGCCGAGTCGGGCGTGACGTTTCGCCGTGTCGTCCGGTCTAACGGAAGTGAGTAGCCTGAGGAAACCGGTGCCGGATCCGCCGGATCCCGATGACGGGGCGCTCGTGCGCGCGGCCGCCGGCGGTGATCGTGAGGCGTTCGCGGCCCTGGCCGCCGCCATCAGCCCGGCCGCCCCGCCCAGGATCAGCCCGGTGCCGTACGGGGGGGA
>JACDDJ010000534.1:0-2935 GCA_013817065.1 Acidobacteriota bacterium | reverse complement strand
CCGCCGCCGGTGATCGCGCGGCGTTCGAGGCCCTGGTCACCAGGCACCAGCGCAGCGTGTATCGCCTGTGTTATCGCTTCGTCCCCAATCACGAGGACGCGAGCGAACTGGCTCAGGACGCATTCGTTCGAGCGTATCGGTCTCTCGGGAAGTTCGAGGGGCAGGCGCAGTTCTCGACATGGCTGCACCGCATCACGGTGAACGTCTGCTTGAATCGCCTCGCGCTCAAGACACCGAAGCTTGCGCCGCTCAAGTCCGTCGAGTCCGCGCCAGCGCGCGAGGAGGCGGTGGACGAGGCGATGCTCCGCGGCGAGCGCGCCGAGCGGGTAAGGGTGGCGATTGCGCAGCTGCCCGAGAAACAGCGCGCCACGTTGATCCTGCGCGTATACCACGACCTGCCGCACGAGGAGATCGCGCGCGCTCTTGGCAGTTCGGTGGGCGCCGCCAAGACGAACCTGTTTCACGCGCTGGGGAACTTGCGGAAGCTGCTGGCAACGGAAGAATGAAACCGATGGCTCATCTGAACGAGACGCAACTCCTCGACGCGCTGGACGGACGGATCGACCCGGTCGCTGCGGTCCACGTGGCGTCGTGCGCGGCCTGCAGCGGGCGCGTCGGCGAACTGCGGTCGGTGCTGCAGACGATCGAGGCTGCGGACCAGGACACCGTGCCGGAGCCGTCGCCGTTGTTCTGGGAGCAGTTCCCGGCCCGCGTGAGCCGGGCGATCGATGCCACGCCCGACGCCGCCGGATGGTTCAGCGTGTGGCGGTGGTGGGGGAGCGTCGCGACCGCGGCAGTCGTCATCCTGATCCTCGTTTTGCCACTGCGTCGGGAAGCCGCCGCCCCGGCACCCGGCGTGCCTGGGGGTAACGCTCCGCTAGTCGCATCCACGGAGCTCGTCAGCATCACGCCCGAGAATCTGGACGATGACGAAGCGTGGGCGATGGTCCGCGCCGTCGCGGAAGCGACCGATTACGATGAAGTCCAGGAGAGTGGCCTCAGCCCTCGTGCCGGATCTCTCGAGCGAGCGGCGATGGAGTTGAGTGAGGACGAGCGCGCGGAACTCGCCCGGCTCATCGAACAGGACGCGCGCCTGATCAAGCAGCAACTGAACCGTACAGGAGACTCGGTACCATGATGAAGATCTTCGGCACGATGATGCTTGCGTTAGCCGCAGTGTTCGTGAGCGGAGGGCTGGCGCTCGCGCAACCGCCCGGTGAACCGCCGGCCCGCGGGCGCCCCGGCAATTCGGCGGGGCTCTCGCCGGTCGAAGTCCTCAACATGCTGGACGCGTATGCTCTGGTGCAGGCCGAAAGCGCCCTGGAACTGAAGGAAGCGCAGTTCGGCGAGTTCGTGGCGCGGTTGAAGAAACTGCAGGATACGCGTCGGCGCCATCAGCAGGCGCGCAATCGCCAGATACAGGAGTTGCGGCGCATGACGCAGCCGCAGGCCCAGCACCAGGACGAGGGCGTCATCGCTGAGCGACTCAAGGCCCTGAAGGAACACGACGCCCGTGCGGCCGCCGAGCTCGGCCGTGCCTACGACGCGCTTGACGAGGTGCTCGACGTTCGGCAGCAGGCACGATTCCGTGCGTTCGAAGAGAACCTGGAGCGCCGGAAAATCGACCTCCTGATGCGGGCCCGGCGCGGTGCAGCGGGACGGCAGGGGCAGTAGTACAATTCCTCCATGCGCCTGCTTCCAGCTCTCGTGGTCGGTTTGCTCCTTCTCGCCGGGCACGGTAACGCGCAGCCTCGACTCACGAAGGCCGATGGCGACCGGTTCCAGGCCAAGTTGACGCGGATCGTCGCCCTCGGCAACGCGCCGGCCGGGCGCGCGCGTGCGGCCCAGAGCACCCAGTTCAGTGACGCCGAACTGAACTCGTATCTTCGCTTCCACGCCCAGGATCAGATCCCTGTGGGTGTGATGGAACCCATGCTGAACGCACGCGGCGACGGCAGGGTCTCCGGGAGTGCGATCGTGGATCTCGACGCGGTGCGCAAGCAGAAGCAGCGTGGCTGGCTCGATCCCATGGGCTATCTCACCGGCCGCTTACCGCTGACGGCGCGCGGACGCCTGACGACGAAGGATGGGAAGGGGCGATTCGAGCTCGAGTCGGCGGAGCTGTCGGGGGTGACGATCCCGAAGACGCTGCTGCAGGAACTTCTCAGCTTCTATTCGCGGACAGCCGAGGATCCCGACGGCATCAACATGGATGATCCATTCGAGTTGCCGTCGCAGATCCGCGAGATCAAAGTAGCCGCCGGCGCCGCAACGATCGTCCAGTAGCGGCCGAGCAGGTGCGCGCGCGGCGTCCATGATCCCTCTCGATACGCCGCTGCAGTTCATGAAGGGCGTCGGACCGCGCCGCGCGGCCGACCTGCAGCGCGTCGGCCTCGCGACCGTCGAGGATCTGCTTTATCGCTTCCCGATCCGCTACGAAGATCGCGGCTCGTTTCAGACCATCGCGTCGCTCAAGCCGGGAGTCTCCGCGTCGATCGCCGGCGAAGTGCTCGGCTGCGGGATTCGCCCGACGCGCCGTCCGCGCTTCAAGATCTTCGAGATGATCGTGCGCGATGAGACTGGATCGCTGCGCGCCGTCTGGTTCAATCAACCGTTCCTCAACGACGTCTTCCACCCGCATCAACGCGTCATCCTCTTCGGTAAGCTGGAGCTGACGCCGCACGGCCTGCAGCTCCAGAGTCCGCAGTACGAGATCGTCAGAGGCGAGGAGGCAGATGAGGCCGAGGCGCCCGCCGAGGAGACGCTCCATACCGGCCGCATCGTTCCGGTCTATGAGAAGACCGGGCAGCTCACGACCAAGATGCAGCGGACGCTGGTGCACCAGGCGCTGGCACAACTGCCGGCGCCGCTGCCTGACCCACTGCCGGGGGAGGTTCTCGCACGGCAGCAGCTGATCGACCGTCGTACCGCGATC
>JACDDJ010000054.1 GCA_013817065.1 Acidobacteriota bacterium | reverse complement strand
GCGTCCTCGATCCTCTCGACCGCCGGCGACATCGAACAGAAGCTGGGCGCGGCCACCGGGATCCTGGCGCGCCGCGCCGAAGGGATGTAACGATGCTGCTCATTCTGACGCTCATCACCGTTGCTCTAGTCGTCCTGGCCCTGGCCGGTTATCTGATCGCCGTCGCCTTTGCCCTGCGCGACGCCAGCCGCAGCGTCGCCGCCATCGCCGACGGCCTCGAGGCGGTCCAGGCCCACACCGTCCCCGTCGCCGAGAAGCTCGGGACGATCAATGCCGCGCTGACGCAGCTCTCCGGCGGGTTGAGTGCGGTTGATGGCCACCTCGCCGCTGCCGCGCGCGTCTTCCGTCTTGGGTAGGCTGCCCGGCCGTATTTATGTAGCGCAGCCCTTCAGGGCTGCCCAAAGGACACTCGATGTGCTTCAAAAATCTGCCGGTTGAGTTCGACGAGAGCGGTCAGCCGTTTCTTCGCGGCGGCATTCCGGATCCCTACACGGCCTCGGTTGCGCCGGCCAACGTGCCAATGCAGTTGACCCAGGAGCAGGTCGAAGAACTGGTGCGCCGCAACGGACACGTTCAGTCGGTGGATTTCGACCCGGTGACCCGGGTCGCCGGCGCACTCGCCTTCCACGCCGTGGCCGATCTCAAGGAACGGCGCATCTACGAGGCGCGGTCGGTCGCGACGCTCTTCCGGGGTTACGAAGTGATCATGGTCGGACGCGATCCCCGCGACGCCATCTACATCACCAGCCGCGCGTGCGGTGTCTGCGGCGGCGTCCATTCAACATGTTCGGCGCTCGCCATCGAAATGGCGATCGACTGCGTACCGCCCCCGCTTGGGGTCATCGTCCGCAACCTCGCGCTGGCGCTCGAGTTCCTCTACGATCACCCGCTGCACCTGCACCTGCTCGCCGGTCCGGACTACTCCGCCGCCATCGTCGAGCCGACCAACCCGGCGCTGTTCGCCCGCGCGAAGAAGACCGAGGCGCCGCACGCCGCCGTGCACGGCTACACGACAATGGCCGCGCTGATGGAGGACCTGAACCCGCTCAGCGGAAAACTGTACGTGGAAGCGCTGCACATGACGCGGCTGGCGCGTGAAGCGTACGTGCTCATCTGTGGAAAGTATCCCCATCCGCAGACCATCGTGCCAGGCGGTATGAGCTCGACGATCACGCTGACCGTGATGAACGAGATGTATCTCCGGCTGTCGCAGTTCTTCGACTACGGCAAGAAGATCGCGGCGATCTGGGACGACATCACCGAGTTCTTCTATGAAGCGAACCCGGCCTACAAGCAGGTCGGGCAGCGCCGCGCCAACATGATCGATACGGGCATCTTCGATCACCCGGACGCCTACGACGCGACCTACAAGAACGCCGCGGCCTGGGGCGAGCGCCGGTGGGCGACGCCGGGGGCGATCGTCGACGGAAAGCTGGTCACGACCGACCTCCATACGATCAACATGGGCCTCGAGGAATTCGTCGAGCACTCCTACTACGAAGAGTGGGCGGGGGACGGTCAGCGGCAGCGTTTCGCCACCGATCCGTCGGGCAAGCCCCTTTCTCCGTACCATCCCTGGAACAAGATCACGAAGCCGCGTCCCGGGGGCCAGAGCTGGAAAGAGAAATACACGTGGGACACCGCCCCGCGCTGGGACCGTCTCGGCATGGAAGCGGGGTGCTATGCGCGCCTCTGGAACACCGCCGTGGCCCAGAAGCTCCCGAAGAATCCGTTCATCGAATCGACGGGACACTCTCTGAAGGTCCGCGTGCCGAAGGGAGCCCTCCCGGAGATGGAACTCGAGTGGCATGTGCCAGAGGTCTGGAATGCGTTCGAGCGCAACCGCGCCAGGGCGCATTGCGTCGCGTTCACCGCCATGGTAGCGATGAACAACTGGCTGGCCGCCATGGACCGTTTGAAAAACGGCGACACGAAGACGAGCACACCGTTCGAGATTCCAAAGAGAGGCGAGCAGCGCGGCGTGGGGTTCTGGGGAGCGGGGCGCGGCTATCTCACCCACCATCTCGTCCTCGATCGCGGCGCTGTCTCGAACTACCAGATCGTCACTCCTTCGACCTGGAATGCCTCCCCCACCGACCGCTGGGGCCAGCCCGGGCCGTACGAGGAGGCGGTCCTGAACACGCCCCTCCTCGAAGAGACCGACGACCCGAAGGCGTTCCGAGGCATCGACGTGCTGCGCGCCATCCGCAGCTTCGATCCGTGCATGCCCTGCACGACGCACATCCATTCGGATGCCGGTGTCGTCACGCGCGAAGTCAACACCTGCGCGTGCGGCGTGGAAGACTGACCCATGCGGACGCTCGTCGGCGCGGTCGGATACCGCAATCTCCGCGACTTCTCGGCGGCGTTCAGCGTGCTCGACCGCGTCGCGGCCGAGCTACGGCCAGGCACACCCGCCAGCGAGCTGTACGACAAGTCGGATCATCGGCGGATCAAGACCGAAGACGGCGAGATCGTGCTGGAAGACGTCAGCTACAATCCCGTCGCCGTCGTGCAGTGGCTGCAGGCGCTGCCAATCGAAGAGCGGTTCGAACGCGTCATCTTGATCTCGTCGCTGGCACGCGGCCGCACTCCAGGCCTGGTTTCCGAATATCGCTGGGACGGCGACGTTCCGCCAGATGACGAGGTCCAGCAGGCGATCACCGAGGCCGTGACCGGGATCATCGCGCTCGAGAACACCATCGTCATCGGCGGATACTTCAAAGCGTTGCCTGCGGAAGTCGTGATTATTGAGATCGAGCCGCTCGATCACGCGTTCGGTCCCGAGCTGAGCGCGCCGGTCAGCGCCGCGATCGCGCCTCTCGCAGAACGCGTGCGGCGGCTGGCGGCCCTGCCCGCGGCAATCGACGATGTCGTCGTGGCGCGCCTACCCCGACGACACGCGGAGAAGGCCTGCACGCCGTGACCGAGATCCGTACTCCCCCCGAAGCGCAGGTGCCGGACCTCCTCGACGATGCGGAGCGGCTGATCGCCGAGTTGCAGGCAGGGCACGGCGCCGCAGTCGGCGAGAAAACCGTCACGCTGCTGGCGCATATCGATGCGATCCACCGCGCCGGACTCACGCACCTCCTGGACGTCGTGCGCGGCATGGGCGGAGACGCATTCGTGAACAAGTTGATTGCCGATCCGGCGATCCGGATGCTGCTCATGTCGTATGACCTCGTGCCTGTGGACCGCCGCCTCATGGCCGAGGAAGCCATGGACAGCGTTCGCGGCCACCTCCACGGCCACGGTGTGGACGTCGAGATCCTCGAGGTCGTCGGCGGCGTCGTCTACGTCCGCCTGCACGGCGTGGGATCCGGCGGCATCACGGCAGAGGCCGTCGTCAGAGACATCGAGGAGGCGCTGCGCGAAAGCTTCGTCGGTTTCCAGGAGCTCGTGCCGCGCGGACGCGCGGAGCGGGCGCCGCTCACCATCCCCATCGGGAGCCTGCGCCGTCCGCACCGGCCGGTCTACTACGATGCCGTCGATGCCGCGGCCCTCGCCGACGGCGCCGTGCGGGCAATCGAGGTTGAGGGCGTTCCGATACTCGTGGCCAGGGTAGCGGGCGAGTACTACGCCGTCGCCAACCGCTGCGGTGCCAGCCCCTTGCCGCTCGAGTTCAGCACGCTGGCCGAGGCGGAGCTGACGTGTTCGTGGCACGGGTGCCGCTACGACGTCCGGACGGGCGCGAGGCTGGATGCCGGCGGGGATCGCCTTCCCGTCTTCCCGTTGCGCATCGAAGATGGCCGCGTGCAGATAGCGGTCACCATCGAGGCGCTGCCAGGTACGGGCTCGTGAGCCCCTGCCCGGCAGAGGCACGAGCCTCGAACACGACAGCGCCGCGGCAGCGGCTGACCGCCCTGGTGGCGGGATTCGGTAACGTCCTCCGGGGCGACGATGGCTTTGGCGTTGAAGTCGTTCGGCAACTGGCCTGCGCGGCCGAGGAGGCCGAGCAGAGTGATATCGATTTTCTCGAAGTGGGCACGGGTGGAATCGCACTTGCCCAGGCCTTGCTGACACCGTACGATCGGCTGGTGATCGTGGATGCCATGCAGCGCGGCGGCGCGCCAGGTACGCTGTACGTCGAAGAGGTCGAATCTGTCGAGACGCTCCGTTCGGTGGACATGCACATGGCGGTGCCGTCCCGGGCGCTCGGTCTGGCGCAGGCGCTTGGCGCGCTTCCGCCAGAAATCTATATGGTCGGCTGCGAACCTGCGGGGGTGGACGAGCTCGACATGGAGCTCTCCCCCGCCGTGCGGGATGCGCTCGGACCTGCCCTGATCGCCGTACGGCGGCTCCTCGCGAGGCAACCATGACGGTCCACGGGGATGGGACCGACGGGCTCGAGGCCCAGGATGAGATCCTCCAGGTCATGTTCTGGCTGCGCGGCGAGGGGCTCGCCGAGGACGTCAGCATCGCCGACCTCGCGCGATTCATCGGCTCTGGCGACAGCGGGCTGGAGCAGGGACTGCAACGCCTCACCCGGCTCGGTCTCGTGCGTGGCGCCGGTGCCGACATGATCCGCTACGCGCTTACACCTGAAGGCGTGCGCGAAGGCGGACGGCGCTTCGCGGACGAATTCAAGGATCTGACCAAACCCGGGCACGGCGAGTGCGGCGACCCGGAATGCGACTGCCGGCAGTCCGGTAATCCCGCCGACTGCCGTCATCACGCCTGAAGGAACCCATGCCGACGATTGCAATTGCGGGTAAGGGTGGAAGCGGCAAGACGACCATCGCGGGCACGATGGCGCGGCTGATCGCGCGAGGCGGACGCGAGGTGTGGGCCATCGACGCCGACTCGACGCCGAACCTCGGCATCACGCTCGGCCTCTCGAGGGACGCCTCAGCGGCCGTACAGCCGATCCCGCGCTCGATCCTTCATGAAGACAAGGACGACGAAGGGAAGCGCCGCCTCACACTTGGCATTTCCCCCGCTGCGGTGGTGGACCAATACGCCGCACCGACACCCGACGCCGTCCGCCTCCTCCTGATGGGGCGCGTCGATCACGCCGGCGCCGGTTGACTGTGCGGTGCTCATGCCGCGGTGCGGCATCTGCTCGGCGGGATGATGCAGGCGGAGCACCCCGTCACCATCGTCGACATGGAAGCGGGCCTCGAACATCTGAGCCGCGGCACCGGCCGCCACGTGCATACCCTGCTCGTCGTCCTCGAACCCTATTACAAGGCGCTCGAGATCGGCCGGCGCGCGGCTGAACTCGGCCGCGAACTTGGTGTGCCCCGCGTCCTCGCGGTCGCAAACAAGCTGCGGGACGCCGACGACGTGGCGGCTGTGCGCGATTACGCACGTGCCAACGGGCTGCCGATCGCCGGGGAGATTCCGCTCGACGATGCAATTCGCAAGGGGGATCTGGCTGGGCGCGCGCCGATCGAGCTGCAGGAGTCTGCCGCCATCGCCGCCATCGGCAGGCTCGCGGCGCAGCTCGTGTCGTAAGCGCGCAGCGGTGCACGGCGCTCAACTGGGGGCGGTCAGGGAATCCGCGACGAGATTGCAGGCGAGCGCGGTCAACGTGACCGCCACGCCGGGGAACACCGACATCCACCAGGCTTCCCTGACCATGTGCTGGGCGAACCCGAGCTGCGTGCCCCAGCTCATGACGCTGGGATCCCCCAGGCCGAGGAAGCTCAGGCCCGCTTCCGCCAGAATGGCACCGCCGGCCTGGTAGGACGCATGGGCGGCCGCAGTCGGCAAGGCGAGCGGCAACACGTGGCGAAGAAGAATCGCGATATCGCCGGCCCCGGCGGCTCGCGACGCCATGACGAAATCGCGTTCGACCGTGGTCAGCACCAGCGAGCGGAAGACGCGTGCCGTGCCCGGCCACGCCGTCAGTGCGATCACCAGCACGATGAGCGAGAGCGAAGCACCGAAGATGCTGACCACCGTGATGGCGAGAAAGAAGCGGGGCATCGACTGCACGAACTCGGTGCCGCGCATCAATGCCTGGTCCACCCACCCGCCGCGGATGCCGGCCGCGCCGCCAATCAGCAGCCCGATCACCATGGCGCCCAGCGCGCCTGCCAGGCCGACCTGCAGCGACGTGGCCGCCCCGTGGATCACCCCTGAGAAGACGTCACGGCCGAGGTCGTCGGTGCCAAACGGATGGCCCGCCGACGGGGCCGCCAGGGCGCGGCCCTCGACGGCAAACGGATCGGCCGGCGCAAGGAAGGGGCGGCTCGCCGCAATCACGAGCAGGAGGCCGAGGAGGCACACGCCCAGCGTTCTCACGAGAGACGGATCCTCGGGTCGAGCCAGGCGCAGACCGCATCGGTGAGCGCGTTGAAAGAGACCACGCTGGCCGAGATCCCGATGAAGGCCGCGGTGACCAGCGGGTAGTCCCGGTGCAATGATGCGTGGAGCACGAGATATCCCAGGCCTGGCCAGCCAAACAGCGCCTCGACGAGCGCGGCGCCCGCCGCCATCTGGCCCGCGTACTGACCGATGAGGGTCACAACCGGCACCATCGCGTTCGGCGCGATATGTCGAAGCAGCAACCGGAGCCTGCTGAACCCGCGCGCGGCGCTGGCGAGCACGAACGGCTCCCGCATGACGTCGAGCATCGCGGCGCGGGTCACGCGCGCGACGACGGCTGCGAGCGGGAGCGAGAGCGTAAAGGCCGGTAGCGCCAGGTGCCACAGGACGTTGGTGGTCCAGCCGAGCCCCGTCAACGATTCACGGGCGCTGGTCATGCCGCCCGCGGGAAAGGCCCCGGCGCGCACGGCCAGCAGGATGATCAGCACCTGGCCCGTCCAGAACACCGGCGCGGCATAGAGCGCTGAGGCGAGGCCGCGGACTGTACCGTCAACTCCCCCAGAGCGCGCTGTGACACAGACCAGGCCGGCGAGGAGGCCGAGGGCCGTGCCGAGCAGGAGTGCGGTCGTGCCGAGGAGCAGGGACGCCGGCGCGTGCTCGAGGAGCACCTTGGCCACCGGCGCCTGGAACATGAAGGAGTAGCCGAGCTCCAGCGTCGTGATCGCCGACAGATACCGGCGGAGCTGCTCGGCCAGGGGCCGGTCGAGGCCATAGCGCGCGCGCATCTCGTCGTAATAGGCCGGGCTTCCTCCGTCGCCGGCCAGCAGGTAGACCGGATCGCCGGGCGCCAGGTGGATTAGGACGAAGGTCAGGATCGTCACGCCCGCGACAACCAGCAGCGCGAAGAGCGCGCGACGCACGATCCATCCGCCTGCCGATCCGCGACTCTTCACTGGGAGCCGGATGGCGCGGCGGCGACCGTCTCCACAAACGCCCCGGTCCAGAGGCGGAAGCCTGTAAACGTCGTCCGGTGCGCCCGCAGTGACGCGGAATCGACCAGCCAGAAATACGGAACCTCCTCGGCGAGGATCCGCTGAATCTCGTGATAGTGAGCGCGGCGTTGTTCGCGCTCCGCGTCCATCGTCGCGGCGTCGAAGAGCGCGTCCACCCGGGCGTTCCGATATTGCGCCCCGTTCGAGAAGGGATAGGGTCCGATGTTGGACGACACATAAACGCGTCGAACCCCGATGTCGGGATCGGCGCCGTTGCAGAAGGAGGCGAGGCCGAGATCGAACGTCTTCTTGACGAAGACCTGCTCGACGGCCGAGTTGAAGTCCCGGGTCTCGAGGTGGAGGGTGACGCCGACAGCCTTCAATTGTTCACGGAGAGCAAGACCGAGACGCTGGTGACCGGTCGCGTGCGTGAAGGTCACGTCGAAGCGGTCGCCGCTGCTCCTCTGCCGGTATCCGGCGGCGTCGAGCAGCCGCTGGGCCTCCATCGGATCATGCGGATATTGCCGGACGGAGGGCGTGTAAGCCCAGGCGAGAAGATGGCTGATCGGGCCCGTGGCCGGGCGGCCCTGGCCGAAGTACACGCGCTCGACGATGAACTGACGATCGATCGCGTGCGCGAAGGCGCGCCGCACGCGGACGTCGTCGAACGGGGGCCGGGTGAGGTTTGGAATGAGCACATCCTGGCAGACCGATCCACCGGAGCCGCCGGAACCGGAGACCACGGTGATGCCGGGTGTCGCGCGCAACCGCGGAATGTCCGGCCCGGACACCCCGCCGACGTAATCCACTTCGCCGGCCTCCAGCGCGCTGACCGCCGTCGCGGCATTGGGCAGGATCCGAAAGACGACGCGGTCGACGCGCGGCAGTCCGGGGCGAAAATAGTCCGGGTTGCGCTCGAGGATGACCCGGTCCGCGGGCGCATAGCTGACGAACCGGAACGGTCCGGTGCCGACCGGCCGCCTCGTCGGCTCGCCGGTCAGCACATCGTGTCCCTCATAGAGGTGCCGCGGAATGATGGACGCTTCGACGACGTCGAGGCGCTGGAGCAACGGTGCGTATGGGCGCTTCAGGCGGAAGAGGACCGTGAGGTCGTCGGGCGCGTCGATACCGACGATCAGACCCTCGAGCGCCGCCCGAGTCCGTGAATGATATTTGAGCAGCGCCTGCTCGAATGTGAACTTGACGTCCGCGGACGTGAACGGGACGCCGTCGTGCCATCGCACGCCGGGGCGCAACAGAAAACGATAGGTGCGCCCGCCGTCTTCGATGGACCAGCGCTCGGCCAGTTCAGGAACGGGTCTCAACTCCTCGTCCAGGCCAACGAGGCCATTGAAGATCTGGTCGGTGATCGGATGTGTGCTGCCCGAGGTGGTCACGGCGGGGTTGAGGGCGCCGGGGTCGCCTGACTGTGCGATCACCAGCGTCACGGGCGCAGGCGCGGTCGTGCGTCCGCGGCAACCGCCGAGGATCGACACGGTGCACGCCAGCACGACAACTGCGGATCGTCGAATGATGGACAACAGTTATCATGAATATCCCACAAACTCAGGAGTGACGTAATGAACCTAGTTCTTCAGACATCGGCACTAGTGCTGCTCGTCGGCTTTTCCCCCGCGCTATCCGGCCAGGCTCCAGTCGGCAGCCAGGCGAAGCCGGTCGTGCAGGCATTCGAACACTACGAGCAGGTGCGGACCGCGCTGGCAGCCGATAAGTTCGCCGACATGGGGCCACATGCAACGCGGCTGGCCGTCGTCGCCGAGGCCGCGGGTGGCCCCGAGGCAAAGAAGGCCGCCGATGGTCTCGTCGCCGCAAAGAACATCGAGGATGCCAGGAAGCACTTCGGCGAGCTCTCGACCGTCCTTGTGCCGATCTTCCAGGCCGAGAAGATTCCGGGGACGACGGCTTACATGTGCTCGATGAAAGACAGGCCGTGGGTGCAGCGCGGCGACAAAATCGCCAATCCCTATTACGGCAAGGCGATGCTCACCTGCGGGACGGTGCTGCCGCCGAAGGGGAAGTAAGCCTTACCGGCGCCTGCGGACAGCTCCGAGCTGCGCGCGGGCGTCAGGCGGAGTGAGCAGCAGATAGAGGCCGGCGGCGATGACGATCATGGCCGCGATGTGTGCGAACCCCAGGGGGCCTGCAAAGGGCTCGTAGACGCGGAGCCACTGGATCAGAAAACGCACCAGCGCGGTCATGACGAGATACGCACCGACCACCGAGCGATCCACGACCTGGCGCCGGCGCATCCCGAACAGCACGAAGGCGATCGGCAGCAGCGCCAGGGACTCGTAGACCATGGTTGGATGCACGGGCACGTCGGTCGGGGGCAGCCCTTCCGGAAAGGCGATCGCCCACGGCAGGTTGCTGGGGGTGCCGTAGTCATCGCCGACAAGGAGACACCCGATCCGTCCGATCGCGTGGCCGATCGCAAGGGCCGGCGTTGCCGCCGCGATCGTGGCCATGAAGGGAAGCCGCTGGCGCCGCATGACCAGCACGCCCGCCAGCACTCCCCCGGCGAACCCGCCGAACCAGCTCAGCCCGCCGCGCGAGAACAGCAGCGACGTCCACTCGTCAGAGCCGAGGTGCTCGACGACCCAGAGCAGCTTCGCGCCGACGATGCCGCCGAGCACACCGGCGAGTGCCGCGTCGACGGCTGACTCCGGCAGGCTGGAGCGGCGCAGCTCGCGGCGGAAGATCCAGATCCCCACCAGCGCTGCCACCGCGAGCATCGCGCCGAAGCTCGTCACCTCGAAGCCGCGGATCTCGAACAGGACGGGGTACATGAGATCTGGATTGTACGATCAGAATGGTCATTCGACTTCATCCGACGTGGCGGGGGCGTCGCGCCGGTATCGGCTCGGCCTGACGAAGAACCGGGTGATCGCAGGTTGGGCCTGTTAAGATCTCTCCACCCGGTGCAACGTTCCATCGCTCGTCGGCATTCACCGAACCGCGCTGTCTCCGACGCTCCCCGTCTGTTCTTCAAGATGCACATCATGCGACCACTTCTTCTCATCGCGCTCGCGGCGGCACTCACCTGCACGAACGCCACCGGGATCGAGCTGGTCACTCTCAATCGCGTCTCTGGCGGAGGGATCCAGCCGCAGGCCGTCGTGGACGGATCAGGACGCCTCCACCTTCTCTATTTTTCGGGCGACCCGGCCGCCGGCGATTTGTTCTACGTTGCCTCCGGCGATGATGGCGCGACCTTCACGAGCCCGCTGCGCGTCAACAGCGAAGCCGGGAGCGCGATCGCGACGGGCACGATCCGCGGCGGTCAACTGGCGCTCGGCCGGAACGGACGTCCGCACGTCGCCTGGAACGGCTCTGCCAGGGCGAGCCAGAACAGCCCGGTGGATCCGGTGTCGGGGCGGTCCGGCGCGCAGATGTTCTACACGCGTCTGAACGCGACGCGAACCGCATTCGAGGCGCAGCGCGGACTGATGCAGCGGACGGTGAATCTGGACGGCGGCGGCGCGATCGCGGCCGACGCCAGCGGCCACGTCTACGTCGCGTGGCACGGAGACGATGCCGAAACGCGCAACCGGAGCGAGAGCAGCCGCGCCGTGTGGATCACGCGATCGACCGACGAGGGCCGGACCTTCACACGAGAGAACGCTGCCTGGAAAGAGCCCACCGGCGTCTGCGGCTGCTGCGCGCTGGATCTCTTCGTCGACGGTCCATCAGTGTCCATGATGTACAGGGCCGCGACCGCAGGCGTCGATCGGGACATCTATTTCCTCACCTCGTCTGATCGCGGCCAGACCTTCCGCGGTGCGCGCATCCATCCGTGGAAGATCAACGCGTGCCCGATGACCAGTACCTCGTTCGCACGGGCTGGCACGAGACTCCTGGGCGCGTGGGAGACCGAAGCGAAGATCTTTGTCGGTGAGCTCGACTCCGCTACGCCCGGCGCGCTGAACGTGCGGGAGCCTGCGCCCTCGGCGGCGCTCAAGAAGCACCCCCGCCTCGCGGTCAATGCCAGAGGCGAATCACTGGTGGTATGGGCCGAAGGGACCGGCTGGGCCCGCGGCGGCTCGGTCGCCTGGCAACTGCTGGATCAGAAAGGCGAGCGGACCACTGTGAGCGGGCTGCTCCCAGGGGTCCCGAAATGGAGTTTTGCCGCGGTCGTGCCTCGGCGAGACGGCGGGTTCGTCGTGTTCTACTGAACTCGATCCACAGTCGCCCCATGGAAACGATGCCATAATGCGATCCGGATGACATTCGCCGACGTCATGCGGATCCTCTCGGCATTCGAGCGTCATCGCGTCGCTTACGTTCTCGTTGGATCGATGGCCATGGCCGCCCAGGGCATCGTCCGCGCCACTCGCGACATGGACGTGTTCGTCAGCCCTGACGAGGCGAACGTCGCGAATTTGCGAGCGGCCCTCAGGGAAGTGTTCGACGACCCCTCCATCGAAGAGATCTCCGCTGCGGATCTGGCCGCAGACTATCCGGCTATTCAGTACGTCCCACCGGCGGCCGCCTACTGGATCGATGTGCTCGCGAGACTCGGCGACGCATTCACGTACGGCGATATCGAGCACGAAATTCTTCGCGTGGAGGGTGTGTCGATTCGCGTCGCCACGCCGCGTATGCTGTATCGGATGAAGCGGGACACGGTGCGGCCGCAGGACCGCGTCGACGCACAAGTGCTGAAGCAGCGGTTCGACTTGAAGGAGGACTGATGCCCATACGGAGGTACCGCTCGGTCGCCGACATGCCGGACGCCGCCTGGCGGCGGCCGCTCGATCCGAGGAATCTCGAGCTCGCTTGTGACCTGTCGACCGCAGCGATGCGGCTCGCGCCGCGACGGTTCCCGCCTGGCGTCCACCGCTACCGAACGATCGACGCCGCGCGTGCACGGCGCGCAGACTGGGAGCGCTCGGTTCGCGAACCTCACGAGTGAGGTCCAGTAACCCGAACGCGCCTTTTGATATCGATGACCTTCAGCCCAACCGCCTTGGCCACGGCGAGTTGACGGTCGTCAGCTGACACGAACGAGCGGCACGACGCCGTCTGCGCGGCGGCCACGTGGAGGAGATCGAGGTTCCGGCTGAGCAAGCGGGAGCTGTAGGTCTGCGAGAGCTCGCAGGCGCTTGCAAAGACCAGGTCCCAGTCGAGCGGCGTCTGTACCAATCGCTGGGCATCGACATCGTCGCGCAGTTGCCTGCGAACCGCGTCGTGCTCACCGACACCGATCAAGCCACGTCCCCGCAGCAGCGCAAACGCATTGGGCACTTCCAGCTCGTGGAGCGGGGTAAATGGCACCAGCGGGGTCATGCGAATCACCCGACGAGCCGCCTCGGAGAACTGCTCGGGCACGTAGACGGCGGCCAGAACGCTCGAATCGACGTCTGTCGTCACCGGTCGCCGCGGCCCTCGGCTACCGCATCCGATCCTCCAGGGGTGATCATTCGCTCACCAAATATCTCGCGAGTGCGGGCCTCGAGATCCGGCCAGGGGCCAGCGGACGGTCCGGCCGGAGGGGCGTGAGCCTGGCGACCGGCTGCCGACGCCGCGTCACGTCGATGACCTGGCCCCGCTCGACGCGTTCCAGCACGCGCTTCAGGTTCTGCTGGAGCTCACGGATAGAGAT
>JACDDJ010000053.1 GCA_013817065.1 Acidobacteriota bacterium | reverse complement strand
GTGCGGTTCACGCGGTTGCTGTTGAATGCAATCAGCTGCTGGGTGTTCGACCAATCTGCGCCGCCGCTGTTGTAAGCCGTCGGATCCGTCGCGGCCCCGCCTCCCCAGGTCAGGCGGGTCGCGCTGGTGCCGAGCGGGTCAGCTTCAGGGGACATGACGTAGATGTCTTCGCAGTTGCGGCACACGCCATCTGGACTGGGGTTCTCCCGGTCCGAAGTGAACAGGATCAATCCGATGGTGTCGTTCTCCGCGCTCGCGGACGACACCGCCAGCACGCCAACGGACAGAATGACTGAGGTTGTGAGCAGCACGGCAAGGACGCGAGAGATACGATTTTTCATGTGGCCTCCTCTTTTTGCCGAGTCCAAGGCCGGCCGGACGCGTCATTCAGCCACGCGCGCGCCGGGTATGCACGTGATTGGGCGCTGGTTTCCGTGTGACTGGTCAAGTAACTGCAAAACAGAGGTTTAGGACAGCGGATTACTGGCAATCGGGAGCTGTTGGCGTTAGACTTTCCCCCCGCTCAATCCGGGCAGACAATGGAAAGCCGAAGGTCGAAAGGACCACTCCGATTCGGCGTCTTCGAGCTCGACCTCGAGTCAGGCGAGCTTCGCCGCCATGGTCTGAAAGTCCGGCTCCCGGACCAGTCCTTTCAAATACTGAAGTTGCTGCTGGGCCGCGCCGGTGAGGTGGTCGGCCGCGAAGAACTGCGCAAAGCCCTCTGGACCTCGGAAACCTTCGTCGATTTCGAGGTCGGGTTGAACAGCGCGGTGCGGAAGCTGCGGGAGGCGCTGGACGACTCGGCCGATAACCCCCGATTCGTCGAAACGGTGCCGCGCCGAGGCTACCGTTTTATCGCCTCGGTGACTTCCCCGATTGAGAATCCGGTGCCGCCGCTGGAACCCCCCGGAGGGAGGGGTTCGAGCGCGCTGGGGCAGACGGTGGAGGTCGATTCGCCGCCGGTCGCGTTGATGCCGGTGCCGCCTCCGCGCACAACCGGCGTCGGACGGCGTGGCGCCGCCCTGCTGTTCCTCGGCATCGTCGCGCTATTCGCGTTCCTGTATTACCGCGCCGCGGAACCGGTTTCGGCGTCGATCCAGTCGCTGGTCGTCCTTCCGTTCGAGGATCTCAGCGGCGGCCAGGAGCAGGAATATTTCGCCGACAGCGTGACCGACGCGTTAACGGCCCACCTTTCACAGGCCGGGCTCGATGTCATTTCGCGGACGTCGGCGCGCCAATATAAACACACCACCAAGCGCGTTGCGCAGATCGCGACCGAACTGAACGGCATCGAAGGGGTCGTAGAAGGCACCCTGCAGAAATCCGGCGATCGCGTGCGGATCACAGTGAAGCTGATTCGCGTGGCGACGGATCGGAGCGACTGGTCGAAGACGTACGAAGATGACGTAGGCACGATGCTGGCGCTGCAGCGACGGATCGCCTCTGACATCGCCGTGGCGGCAGGGCGGCCGCAGCCGACGGCGGCCCGCACGCAGACGATCGATCCGGCGGCCTACGAGGCGTATATCAAGGGACTGACTGCCCAGGGTCTGCAGCGGTTCGAGGGGTTTCAACGGGCGGTGGCGTACTTCGACGAAGCGATCCGGATCCAGCCGGACTTTGCGGAGGCGCATGCGGCCCTGGCGTATGCCCATCTTCAGTTTCTCTTCGGCGGGCCGATGTCTCCCCACCAGGTCATCGCAAAAGGAGAGGCCGCGGCGCGGAGGGCGCTCCAGCTCGATGAGACGATTGCACGGGCGCACCTGGCGCTCGGTCAGTTCCTGATCCTGTATCACTGGCGCGCAGAGGAGGGTTACAAGGAACTCGAGCGCGCGACCGAACTGCAAGGGCCCGGACCCGATGATATCTCCGCGGCCCTCAGCCGCACTCTTCAACGACAGGGACGGGTCGAGGAGGCGGTCGCCGCTGCCGAACGTGCACGCAAGCTCGACCCACTGTCGATCGGCGCGCAACTGGCCGTCGGAACGGCGTACAGAACCGCCGGCCAGTACGATCGCTCGATCGAGGAGCTGCGCCGTGCCGTGGCGATGAGCCCCACCCTCCCGCGCCCACATTACCTGTTGGGCGTGACCTTCGTCGCGATGGGCCGCTACGCGGAGGCGATCCCCGAACTGAAGATCGCCGCACGGCCGGAGACAGGCCACAACTCTCGGATCGAAGGGTACCTTGGGTATGCCTATGCGGCCGCCGGGCAGAGGGATGCCGCGCACGCGGTGCTGAAGGAACTCGAGGCGCACCGGCGCGAACAGTACGTGTCGTGGTTCGGCACCGCACTGATTCACGACTCGCTGGGCGAAAAGCAGCCTGCACTGGCGGCGCTCCGCAAGGCCTACGAGGATCACGCGGTCGAATTCGGCATGAGCGAGCAATATCCGCCGTTCAAGACGATTGCGGCGGAACCGGAATATCTCGCATTGATGCGGCAGGTGGGGCTCTGCCGCGCGCCGCACGCCGGCTCGCTCTCTGCGCTGAACTGCTGATTCCGGCTCCCGCGTTCGCCCAGCAGGATCAGGGCAGCATCACCGGCCGTGTCACCGACGCGAGCGGGGGGTGCTGCCCAACGCGGTGGTCATCGCCACTTCGGCAAATGGCGCCGAGGGGCCGCCTGAAGACGTCACCGCCACGGGCCGCACGGCGGAACTTCTGGTTGACCGGAAACTGTGCGACATGTCTGCGTTCCTGGCGGTGAGGTGTTTCTGGCAGCTCTGACAAGCCGCCCCCACACCAGGGCGAATCCCGGAATCTGGTGTCTAATCATGCAGCCACAGGATGGCCGGACTCCCCACCGCCACCTCTCGAGAGATCAGCCATATGCGTTCCTTCTCTGCCTTCGTCTGTGCCGTGCTGTGCCTGACTGCTGTCGCGGCGGCGCAAACACCCGCGCTCACCGTCGTCAACACGGCGCCACGGGGAGAGATCGCCAAGCTGGAGGAGGCCAACGAGATCCGGATCGTCTTCTCGGAACCGATGGTGACGCTCGGGCAGATCCCAGCGAAAGTCGCGGCGCCGTTCGTCACGATCTCGCCGGCCATCCCCGGTGCATTTCGATGGTCCGGCACCACCATCCTGATCTTCACTCCCGACGCGACCAGGCCGCTTCCGTACGCAACGAGATACAACGTGACGGTCGCGGCAACGGCAACCGCAGTGAGCGGACGCCGTCTCGACAAGCCCGTGAGCTTCAGTTTCACCACACCGACCGTGAAGCTGCTTTCAACGGCGTGGTATCGCCGCGGCGGAACAGCGAATGGGACGATGGTCGCTGTGCTGCGCTTCAACCAGCCAGTGCGAGCCGCCGACATTTCGGCCGCGCTGAGCGCCTCGCTCACACCACACGAGTGGCAGGCGCCATCCTTCTCACCCGAGGCATTGCAGCGCCTCAAGAGCAGCGATCCGGCCAGCATCGAACGATTCAATGCGAAGGTGAACACCGTTCGAGCGACCGCTGCGTCCTCAGCGCCGGTGCAGTTTCGGGTCACCGACGACTGGGACCGGAAGCAGTACCCACCGTCTCCCGCTCATGTGGTCTTCGAATCGGTGGCGGCAATAGCACCAGAAAGCCACGTGATGCTCAGGCTGGCGCCGACGGTCCGATCCCCGGCTGGGACGGCGACCCCGGGTCAACGGCAGGAGTACACGATCGAAGCGGAGCGCGCCTTCTTCATCAACGGCTTCGACTGCCGCAGTCAGTGTGATGGTGACGCCCGCAACATCATCCGGACGCGTGGAGAGATGCGGGTCGCAGACTTCGGGGCAGCACTCAGCGCAGTCAATCTCGCGGACGGCAAGCCCCTGCCCATGCCGGTAAGTCCACGAACGCGAGAGGAGGGTGACACCGACTACGGCGAGGGGCTCGGGCTCGAGGACGCCGGCTTCGCACCGCAGCCACCCAACAGCCGCTACGCCGTGACGATCGCGCCGACCATGAAGTCGGCGGACGGTCAGACGCTGGGCTACACGTGGCTCGAGATCGTTGACAACTGGCACAGCCGCGCGTTCACGAGCTTCGGCGAAGGGCAGGGCGTCTGGGAAAAGGACGGCGGAACCCAGCTGCCGTTCTACGCCCGCAACATGACGCGCGTGACGCAGTGGGCCGCCCCGGTCGCCATCAATGAGCTCGTCCCGCTACTCGTCCGCCTGTCGAAGGACGGCTTCAACCGAAAACCCGAGGGTGCGGGTGCCGACCGCCCGCTCACGCCAACACCGGACAGGATCCAGTCGCACGGGCTCGACGTATCGAAGACACTCAAACCAGGCGGCACCGGACTGTTGTGGGCCGCGGTTCGAGAGGAGGAATCGATCCCGCGGTCGCGGCGTTACAACCCCGACGGTGAACCGGCGGTGAAGTCGTCGGTCGTCCAGGTCACGAACCTGGGTATCACGGTGAAGGACAGTCCGCAGAACACGCTGATCTTCGTCACCCGCCTCGATAACGGCGCGCCCGTCTCGGCCGCCAGGGTTTCGATCGTACGCACCGACAACTCTACCTTCTGGACCGGCAGCACGGGTGCGGACGGCATCGTCATCGCACCCAACACCCGTCTCCGCGACGCGGAAGACTGGTGGAAGTTCGACTTCGTCGTGACGGCGGAGAAGGACGGCGATATCGCGTATGTCGGCAGCGACTGGAACGAAGGAATCTCCCCGTGGGAGTTCGGCACTGGCCTGAACCTCCGGGAGTCGGACCCGCTGCTGCGCGGGTCGGTGTTCAGCGATCGCGGTGTCTATCGCCTCGGTGAAGAGATCCACTTCAAGACCGTCCTGCGGATGAATGCGCCCGACGGCGTGAAGTTGCTGCCGAACGGCACGGCCGTGTTCGTGACGATCCGCGACAGTCAGAACCGGGTGATGGACGAGCGAACCGTGCGGGTCAACACCTGGAGCAGCGCGGAGTGGACGATGACGCTGCCGCGTGACGGGTCGCTCGGCAACTACTCCGTCCGCGCGATCCTCGAGAGCGACAAGCCGAAGCCGCGCACCCCGCAGCAGCAGCGTCCCGGTGACGAGCCTTCCCCGGACAACGACGATTGGATCATCTACGAGAAATCGGTGCGCGGGTCGTTCCTGGTCGCGGCCTATCGTCGTCCGGATTTCCGCGTCGACGTGACGCTCACCGGTGCCGGCATCGCCGGCGATCCGCTGCAAGGCATCGTTAATGCGCGCTACCTGTTCGGTGCAGCGATGGGGGCGCGACCGGTCAGCTGGAAGTTCACGAAGTCGCCGGGCTACGGCGCGCCGTCGGTGATCACCGAGAAGTTCGGCGACGATCGCTGGGTGTTTGTCGGCTGGTCCGAAGACGAGGAGAGCCGGCCGGAACAGGGTGAGATCAGGAGCGAAGAGGCGAAGCTCGCTCAGGACGGTCAACTCGCGCTGACGCTCGAGACCAAGCGCGACGCCGGCATCCCGTACGTCTACCGGCTCGAAGGGGATGTCGAAGACGCGTCCCGGCAGCACATCGCTAACCGGGCATCTGCCACCGTCCACCCGGCGCCGTGGTACATCGGCGTCCGTCGTCCGTCCTACTTCCTCGAGCAGAAGGCGGGGCTCGAGACTGAGATCGTTGCGGTTGGTCTCAACGGTGTGCCGTCCGCGGGTGTGCCGGTCGAGGTCACGCTCACGCAGGTCCAGTGGACGGGTGTGCGCCGCGCTGAAGGCAACGGCTTCTATACATGGGACACCGAGCGGAAGGCGATCCCCGCGGGTAAGTGGACGGTGACGTCCGCGGCCGATCCGGTGCCGCTCGAGATCCCGTTTACGAGTGGCGGCTACTTCGTCCTCGAGGCAACCGGCCGCCACGCCGATGGGCGCTTTGCGGTCACGCGCACCAGCTTCTACGTCCTCGGTTCGGGCTACACCGCCTGGGCCCGATTCGATCACAACCGCATCGAACTGGTTCCCGAGCGCCAGACCTACAAGCCGGGCGACACCGCGCGCATCATGATCCAGTCACCGTGGGAGCAGGCGACGGCGCTCGTCACGACGGAGCGTGAAGGGATCCGCAGTCATCGACAGTTCGCGCTGACGTCCACTCAGCAGTCGATCTCTATTCCGATCACTGAAGCCGACATTCCCAACGTGTTCGTGTCGGTGCTGCTGGTGAAGGGACGCACCGTGGCGGCTGCATCTGCGACCGACGTCGCCGCGAAGCCCGAAACCGACGCGTCCGATCCGGGCAAGCCGTCCTTCCGCATGGGGTACGTCGAGCTGAAGGTGGAGGATCGCACGAAGCGCCTGACGGTCGCGGTCACAGCGAACAAGGAAGAGTACCGGCCGGCGAGCGCCGCGACGGTGCGCCTGGACGTCAAGGACCACCAGGGTCGCGGCACGGCCAGTGAGGTGACGCTCTGGGCGGTCGACTACGGGGTGCTGTCGCTGACCGCCTACCGGACGCCCGACATCCTCGGTTCCGTCTACGTGCGGAAGGCGCTGCAGGTCCTCAACTCCGACAGCCGACAGCGGATCGTCTCGCGCCGCGTGCTCACACCAAAGGGTGCGGCCGAGGGCGGCGGTGGTGGCGCCGCGAATGCCGACATGCGCAGCGACTTTCGCGTGCTCGCCTTCTGGATCGGATCCGTCACGACCGGTGCGGACGGCCGCGCTACGGTCGACGTGAAGCTGCCCGAGTCACTGACGACTTACCGCATCATGGCAGTCGCCGGCGACCGGAGTTCACGCTTTGGTTTCGGTGACGCCGAGGTGCGGACGAATAAACCGCTCACCCTCAAACCCACATACCCGCGCTTCCTCGCTGTTGGTGACCGCGCCTTCTTCGGCGCCGTCGTCGGCAGCCAGCTGAAGGCCACGGGCGAGGCGGTGGTGACGATGAAGTCGTTGGATCCGCAGGTGCTGCAGCTGACGGGCCCAACCGAGCAGAAGGTGACGGTCGCGCCCGGTGGAACGCTCGAAGTCCGGTTCGAAGGCGCCGGTCGCGCCGTTGGCCGGGCCCGCATTCAGATGACGGTGAGGATCGGCAACGAGAGCGACGCCTTTGAGGATGTGGTTCCGGTCGAAGTGTTGTCGTCGCCCGAAACGGTGGCCGCATACGGCGAGGCCGCCGGCGCAACAACAACTGCGAAGGAGACGCTGACGCTCCCGTCCGGCGTCGTCCCCGGGTTTGGTGGCCTGCACCTGGAGATCGCCTCCACGGCGCTGGTTGGCCTTGGCGAAGGTGCCCGCTACCTGGTCGAGTATCCATATGGCTGCGCCGAGCAGAAGGGATCGCGGGCGCTGGCGCTGCTCCTCGCGGCGGATCTTGGTGACGCCTTCACGCTCCCGGGCATGGATACGTCGGCAATGAAGCCGGCGGTCCAGAGCACGTTGAAAGAGCTGGAGCGATACCAGTGCGAGAGCGGTGGCTTTGCCTACTGGCCGGGCTCGTGCCTCTCGACGTCGCCCTACCTGACCGCGTATCTGCTGCAGGTTTTCAAGACCGCCGCTGACTTGAAGTACGACGTCAGTCGGGAGATGAGAGCGCGCGCCTACTCCTACATGGAGCGACAGCTCGCCGCGAAGCCGCCGGCAAACGAGGGATGGTGGCCCTCCTACACTGCGTGGCAGACCTTCGCGGTGAAGGTGCTCGTCGAGGGCGGCCGCAACCAGGACTCCAACCTCAATCGGTTGTATGGCTATCGTGACCGCATGCCGGTGTTTGCGCTCGCCTACCTGCACGACGCGATGATGGCCAAGGGTGAGACCTCTGGCGGGCGCGTCGAGGAGCTCCGCCGGCGAATGAGCAATGCGATCCTGCCGGAAGCGGGTGCGTCCCATGTCGAGGAGCTGGCGGACCCGTATCTGCTCTGGTTCTGGAACTCGAACGTGCGTTCCACCGCCATCGTCCTGAACTCGCTTGCCCGCGCGCTCGATCCTGCGGACGCCGCGAACGTGGCCCCACTGCGGTCGATGGTCCGCTGGCTGATGACCGTTCGCAAGAATGGACGCTGGGGCAACACGCAGGAGAATGCGCACGCGATGCAGGCGCTCGTCAGCTACTACCGCAAGTTCGAGCCGGAGGCGCCGGACTTCCGGGCGATGGTCCGTCTCGGGGAGCAGGAACTCCTCCGAGAGGAGTTCCGAGGACGTTCGGCCGAATCGACGGCAAAGCAGATTCCGATGGCCGAGATCGCGAGCTCGGTCGCAGCCGGAGCAACCCGTCCACTGACGTTCACGCGCGAAGGCACCGGCACGCTCTACTACACCACTCGGCTGCGTTATGCGGCCGACGCCTTGTTCCAGGATGGACTCGACTCGGGATTCCGGATCGAACGGAAGTACGAGCCATTCGTGGAGAACGGAACCCGGCCCACGGCACTGAGTTACCAGGCGGGCGATCTCGTCCGCGTGACACTGACGTTCCGTCTCACGAAGGAGCGGCGGTTTGTCGCGGTCACCGATCCGCTGCCGGCCGGCTTCGAGGCGGTGGAGTCGTGGTTCGCGACCACGGCAGGTGAACTTGCCGCGCAGCAGGACCGACAGACCACCGACCGCAGCGACGAGGACGCGGACGACTGGCAGCGGTGGTGGCGCGGCGGCGGTTTCGATCACGTCGAGCGCCACGACAACCGTATCCAGCTCTTCGCGACGCGGCTGAGTGAAGGTGTCCACACCTTCAGTTACATCGCCCGCGCGACCACCGCCGGCTCCTTCCGGACCGCACCCGCGCGAGCCGAGGAGATGTATTCACCGGAGGTTTTCGGCCGCACCGCGACCACGGTGCTCGAGGTCAAGCGCTAATACACGGATCACACGGATTGACGGACCACACGGCAGCACGGAACACACGGCAACACGGAACCATGGACAGTTGACGCCGCGGTCATGAATTACCGGCACCTCTTTACGCGCAGACGCAGAACGATCCTCGGCGTCGCCGCTACGGCTGTCGTGGCGGCGCTGTGGGTGCGGCTTGGTGCGCTGCCGGAGGGGTTGCTCGACAATCCCGCGCCGTCCACAGTGGTGGTGGACCGCCGCGGAGTCGCGTTGTACGAAGCGCGTGCGCAGGACGGCACGCGTGGGGTCGCGTTGACACCCGACACGCTTCCGCCGCACCTCGTGTCGGCGACGATTGCCGCCGAGGACCGGCGATTCTGGTCGCATCCCGGTGTCGATCCGATCTCGATCCTGCGCGCGATGACGACCAACCTTGCCGAGCGGTCGGTCGTCGAAGGCGGGTCCACGATCTCTCAGCAGGTCGCCAAGCTCCTCCTCAATCGCAAGACACCTGATCGCCGGCGCGGGTGGCGCGCGAAGGTGCACGAGGCGGTCATTGCGATTCGGCTCGAACGCCGCTTCGCCAAGCGTGAGTTGCTGGCGATGTATCTGAACCTCGCGGGATACGGCAACCAGATCAGCGGTGTGGAGCGGGCCAGCCGCGCCTACTTCGGCTCGTCGTCCGCGATGCTGACACCGGCCCAGGCGGCGTTGCTGGCGGGTCTGCCGCAGCGGCCGTCAGGCTTCAATCCGTACAAGTCGCGAACCGCCGCACTGTCGCGGCAGCAGGTCGTTCTGCGCCGCATGCACGCCGAGGGATCGATCACGCGGGAACAGCTCGCTGAAGCGCAGGCGGAGCAACTCCCGTTCAAGCCGTCCGCGACGCCGTTTGTCGCACCTCACTTTGTCGAGATGGTGCTGGCGAGCGAGGATGCAGCCGGTCCGGGTCGTCGAGTGCGAATTGAAACCACGCTCGATGCGGAACTGCAGGCGGATGTCATGGGCGTGATCGCGAGCCATCGCGAGGCGTTACGCGTCCACGGTGCGGCAAACGTGGCGGTCGTCGTGCTCGACAATCGCACCGGCGAGTGGCTCGCCTGGGAGGGCTCGGGCAATTACACCGACGGCTCGAGCGGCGGCGCGATCAACGGTCCGCTCGTGCCGCGGCAGCCGGGATCCGCACTGAAGCCTTTCACGTATGCGCTGGCGTTCGAGAACGGCTTCAGTCCCGCCAGCGTCCTCGCCGACGTCCCGCTCAGTTTCCCCACCGCGGAACCCGGCATTGTCTACAGCCCGCGGAATTACGATGGACGGTTTCGCGGGCCGATGCTGGCGCGGGCGGCGCTGGCGGGATCGGAGAATGTGCCGGCCGTTTCGCTGGCGTCGACATTTGGCGTTCCGTCACTGTTGCGCTTTCTCGGCCGCGCCGGGCTCGGCACCTTCGACAAGAATGCCGCTCACTACGGCCTCGGGCTGACGCTGGGCAACGCCGAAGTCCGATTGGACGAACTGGCTGCGGCGTATTCCGCGTTTGCGCGCGGCGGCGAGTGGATCGAGCCGTCCTTCGTAACCAATACCGTCGAACGATCGAGCCGGCGCCTGATCTCTGACCGCACCGCGTTCTGGATCACTGACATCCTGTCGGACGGAGAGGCGCGGGAATTTGCATTTGGCCGCGGCGGCAGTCTCGAGTTCCCGTTCCCTGTCGCGGTGAAGACAGGCACCTCGCAGGCCTATCGCGACAATTGGACGATCGGCTACTCGAAGCACGTCACCGTTGGGGTGTGGGTAGGGAACTTTGATCGCACGCCGCTGCGCAATTCGAGCGGCGTCACGGGTGCCGCGCCGATCTTCCACGGCGTGATGCTGGCGGCCGAACGCCGCGCGACCGGTGACCGGCCCGACTTCGGGTCCGGACCGATCCTGTCGGCGGATCCCGGATCCACGCGCCGCGAGATCTGTGCGCTGTCGGGGCAGTCTGCCAACGCCTGGTGCCCGAACCGCCGTCACGAATGGGTGGCGACCGAGACGCAGGACCTCACCTGTAGCTGGCATCACGACTCCGACGAAGGGCTGGTGACCATCCTTCCGGTGGAGTACCAGGGGTGGGCTACCGGAGGGTCGAGATCCAGTGAGCAGTCGCCCGCACGTCGCACCTCCGCACGTGGCACGCCGCCCCGTCGCACGTCGCACGTCGCGGCCCTCGCCATCACGAGCCCCGCGGACGGATCGACCTATCTGATCGACCCGACCCTGCGGCGGGAGTTCCAGTCGCTGTCCCTGAAGGCTGTGACCACCAGCCGCGGCAAGATCGAGTGGACGGTCGATGGCGAGGCGGGCGGGTCATCCACCGGCGGCACCGCGCTCGACTGGCCGCTGGTGCCAGGCAAGCACCGCATTGAAGCCCGCGACGGCGCTGGCCACACCGCCCAGGCAGAGATCATCGTTCGCTAGCACGCTGCACATAGCACGCCGCACATAGCACGCCGCACAGCACGCCGCACGTAGCACAGCACGTCGCACCTCGCACAGCACGTCGGACGTAGCACGCCGCACGACGCACGTGTCACAATCCCCCCGTGCCCCGTCCAGCCTACAGCATCCCCAAAGTCATTGCCGCATCCGCCGTCGGGACCATGATCGAGTGGTACGACTTCTATATTTTTGGAAGTCTCGCCACCGTCATCGCACCGCTCTTCTACCCGCAGGGCAACGACACCCTGGCGCTGATTGCCTACCTGTCGACGTTCGCGGTCGGCTTTGTCGTCCGGCCGTTCGGGGCGCTGTTCTTCGGGCGGATCGGCGACCTGGTCGGACGCAAATACGCCTTCCTCGTCACGCTGCTGATCATGGGTGGCGCGACGGCGCTCATTGGTGTGCTCCCGACCTACGCGTCGATCGGGATGGCGGCGCCGATCATCCTGCTGCTGATCCGCATCCTCCAGGGACTGGCGCTCGGGGGAGAGTACGGGGGTGCCGCGGTCTATGTCGCCGAGCACGTGCCGGACGGCCAGCGCGGGTTCTATACGAGCTTCATCCAGATCACCGCGACGCTCGGGCTGTTCCTCTCGCTTGCCGTCATCCTCATCGTCCAGAACCAGATGAGCGCAGAGGCGTTCCGCAGCTGGGGCTGGCGTGTGCCGTTCCTGATCTCGATCGGGCTGGTGGCAATCTCGCTCTACATCCGCCTGCGGATGAAGGAGTCGCCGATCTTCACGCAGATCAAGAGCACCGGGATGACATCAGCCCGCCCGCTGAAGGAGGCGTTCACGCAGTGGACCAACCTGCGCCAGGTCCTCGTCTCGCTCTTTGGCGCGACCGCCGGACAGGGCGTCGTCTGGTACACCGGACAGTTCTACGCGCTGTTCTACCTGCAGACGATCCTCAACGTCCACGACACCTCCGCCAACTACATCGTCGCGGCGGCGTTGCTGCTTGGGATGCCGCTGTTCGTGTTCTTCGGCTGGCTGTCGGACCGCATCGGGCGCAAGTGGATCATGATGGCGGGCTGCCTGCTGGCGGCCGTGTCCTACATCCCGATCTACCAGGCGATGCAGGCCGCCGCGGGGTCCGGGGTCGAGACCGCCATCTCGCGAACCAACCCCATCACCGGCGCGATCAGCCTGACACCAATGGAGTCCGTCGGCGGTTTCCTGCAGCCAGCCGCCGAAGTGCTTCCCTTCACGACCGTCGCGAGCCTGTTGGCCGACCCGATTGCGTGGAAGTTGATCCTCTTGATCTTCGTCCAGCTGATCTTCGTCACCATGGTCTACGGCCCGATCGCCGCCTACCTGGTGGAGGCATTCCCAGCCAGGATCCGCTACACCGCGCTGTCACTGCCGTACCATATCGGCAACGGCGTCTTCGGCGGACTGCTCCCGTTGATTGGGCTCTACGTCGTCTCAGCCACCGGCAACATCTACGCAGGCCTGTACTACCCGATCACCGTCGCCAGCATCACCTTCATCGTCGGGTCCCTCCTGCTCAAGGAATCGCACAAGACCAAGATCTGGGATGAGGTGAGTAGGGAGTAACACGTGCGACGTGCGACGTGCGACGTGCGACGTGCGATGTGCGGGACCTTACTGGATTGCGCGGACGACGTCGGGTTTGGACTTGGGGGCTTCGGCGAGTGCGGTGGTCATGCGGGAGCGGGCGTCGTCCCTCGACTGGTA